>CAINEA010001031.1 GCA_903847525.1 uncultured Acetobacteraceae bacterium
AAGAAAGGCGAGAGGGCATGGCCCTCTCGCCTTTTTCATGTCCGGGCTGATTGGGTCGGGTTAGCGGTCCGGCAGGTCCAGTACGTTCTTGGCGATGATGTTGCGCTGGATCTCGTTCGAGCCGCCGTAGATCGTGGCGGGGCGGGCCTGAAGGTAGAGGCCGGAGGGGTGCAGTTCGCGGTTGCCCTCCATCGGTTCCAGCAGGGCGCCGTTCTCGCCGGCGATTTCCAGGCTGAATTCGGTGATGCGGTGGAACAGTTCGGTCTGCCAGATCTTCAGCTGGGAGACGTCCGGGCCGAGGGTTTCGCCGCGGCGGACGAGATCGACGTAGGTGGCGTGCAGGTCGCGCAGGTCGGCGAGGTCCAGGCGGAGCCTGGTGTAGCGGTCCTGGAATTCGGCGTCCTCCCAGACGCCCATGCGCGAGGCGAGCTGTTTCAGGCGGGCCAGGGCGTACTGGGACTGCTTGGGGGCGCCGATGAAGATGCGCTCGAAGCCGAGCAGCGCCTTCGCCATTGTCCAGCCCTTGTTGACCTGGCCGACGAGGTTGGCGGCGGGGACGCGGACATTGTCGAAGAAGGTCTCGCAGAACTCATCGTGCATATCGATGGTGATGATCGGGCGGATGGTGATGCCCGGGGTGTCCATCGGTATCAGCAGGAACGAAATGCCTTCCTGCTTCTTGGCCGTTTTGTCGGTGCGGACCAGGCAGAAGATCCAGTTGGCGTCCTGCGCCAGCGTGGTCCAGATCTTCTGGCCGTTGATGACGTAGTGATCGCCGTCCAGCACCGCTTCGGTGCGCAAAGCCGCGAGATCGGAGCCGGCATTGGGTTCTGAGTAGCCCTGGCACCAGATGTATTCGCCGGTCAGGATCTTCGGCAGATAATGGCGCTTCTGTTCTTCCGTGCCGTGCTGGATCAGCAGCGGGCCGACCATGACCACGCCGTGGTCGTTGGTACGGGCGCAGCCGTGGCGCTCGAACTCCTCGATCAGGATCAGCTGCTTGGCCGAGGACAGGCCCATGCCGCCGTATTCGCGCGGCCAGGCGGGGCAGAGCCAGCCTTTTTCGGCGAGCTTGAAGTACCAGACCTTGTTTTCCGACCAGTGCAGGCGCTTGGGCGGGTTGCGGATGTCCGGCGGGTAGCTGGCTTCCACCCAGCTTCGGACCATCCCGCGGAAGTCGGAATCGGTCAGCAGGTTGTAGTCTTCGGGCTCGCCGATGCGGGAAAGCTCATTCATCGTCGTCCTCCGGGGTTACTTCGGCGTAGCGGGCGCGGTGCAGCGCGGCGGTGCCGAACAGCGGGGCCATGACCATTGCCTTGCGCAGGAACAGGCCGACATCATAGGCATCCGTGTAGCCGATGCCGCCGCTGAGCTGGATGCACTGCTTGGTAACGATCATCGCCGCTTCCGCCGCGCGCGCCTTGGCGCGGGAAACGGCGGACTGGCGCAAAGCGGGATGGGTGCTGGTATCAAGTGTAACCGCCGCGGCCTCGACCGAGGCGCGGGTGAGCGAGACCTGGATCTTCAGATCCACCGCGCGGTGCTGCAGGGCCTGGAAGCTGCCGATGGTGCGGCCGAATTGCTGGCGGGTCTTCATGTAGTCGAGCGTCATGGCGAAGGCGCGGTCCATCACCCCGAGCAGATAGGCACTGGTGGCCAATGCCGCTTCTTCGAGCGCCTGGGCGGCGTCGCCGGGGATGGCTTCGGCGGGAGAGTTTTCGAAGGTGATGGTGGCGAAGTTGCCGCCATCTTGCGTCTGTTCCAGATGCATCGACACGCCGGGGGCGCTGCGTTCCACCAGGGCCAGGCCGCCTTGCGTGGTGACCAGGAACGCGTCGGCGCCGGCGCCCATCGGCACGAACATCTTGTGCCCGGACAGCTTGCCGCCGGCCAGGGTGGCGGTGCCGGCGAGGTCGATCGAGTTGGGCTTTTCCTGCCAGGCGGGAATGACGATGCGGTCGCCGGCGAGCACGGCGGAGAGCTGGTCGGCCGGCAGCAGGGAGGCGGCCATCGCGACGGGAATCAGCGGTTCGGGCGTGAGCGCCGCGCCGAGTTCCTCGGTCAGGGCGCAGAACTCGGACATGCCGAGGCCGGAGCCGC
>CAINEA010001032.1 GCA_903847525.1 uncultured Acetobacteraceae bacterium
ATTCTCGCGTCGCAGCCGGGCCAGCGCGTCTTCATCCATGTCGGTGATTTCCTGCCCGCCCAGCCGCACGCTGCCGGAACTGGCCGCCTCCAGCCCCGCCAGCACCATCAGCAGGCTGGTCTTGCCGGAACCGGAGGGGCCGACGATGCCGATGGCTTCTCCGGCCACGACATCCAGATCGATCCCACGCAGGATGTTGACCGGCCCCGCGGGGGAAGGCAGGGTCAACCGCAGGTCCCGCACCTGAATGAATGGCTGCTCGGCAGCCTGTGTCGGGTGCGGTGTCGTAGCCGGGTGAAGATCGTCCATGGTTAGAGCATATGGTCTCGGCACAAGGTTCCGGAAAGCGGTTCTTGCTGTGGGCGTCATATTGGCGCTGGCCATGAGCCAGGCCGCCGCCGAGCCCGTCCGGCTGCTGGTCCTCGGAGATTCATTGGCGGCGGGTTTCGGGTTGGCGCAGTCGGACGGCTTCCAGGCCCAGCTGCTCGCCGCTCTGGCGGCGAAGGGCGTGCAGGTGCGGCTGGTGGACGGGGCGGTGTCCGGTGATACCACCGCCGGCGGGCTGGCGCGGCTGGATTGGGTTCTGGCGGGCGGTCCGAATGGCGGTGGGGCCGATGCGGCGATCGTGGAACTCGGTGCCAATGACGGCCTGCGCGGCAGCGACCCGGCCGCGATGGAGGCCAATCTCAACGCGATCCTGGACAGACTCGCGGCGCGCCACATCAAGGTGCTGCTGACGGGCATGCATGCGCTTCCCAACCTCGGTCAGGACTATGCCGATGCCTATGACGCGGTTTTCAAGCGCCTCAGCCAGCGCCCGGAAATCCTTTACGAACCGTTTTTCCTCGAAGGTGTGGCGGGAGATCCGGCGCTGAACCAGGCGGACGGCATTCACCCGAATCCCGAAGGCGTGCGACGTATCGTTGCGAGGATTACGCCGCTGGTGGAGCGTCTGTTGCGGGAGGCGCAAAAGGCTAAATGAGGCTGTTCATCGCCCTCGATCTGCCCTGGCGGCTGCGCGAACGGCTTGCGCTGATGGCCGGCAGCGGCATTCCCGGCGCCCGCTGGGTGTCGCCCGAGAACTATCATCTGACGCTGCGCTTTATCGGTGAAACCCAGGCGCATCGGGCGGAGGACATCGACCTTGCGCTGTCGGTCGTCCGCGCGCGCGGATTCTCGCTTATCCTGGCCGGGGTGGGCACTTTCACCAAGGGCGGACGCGTGACCGCCTTATGGGTCGGGGTGGAACGCAATCCGCAGCTCGATCACCTGCAGAACAAGATCGAGACGGCGTTGCAGCGTGTTGGCGTGGAGCCGGAACGGCGGCGCTTTACCCCGCATGTGACCCTGGCACGGCTGGACAACGCGGTGGAGGGAAAGCTCGCCGCCTTCGTGCAGGCGAACAATCTGTTTCGGGCCGAACCGGTGGCTGTCGAGCATTTCACCTTGTTCTCGTCCCAGTTGGGCAAGGAACAATCGGTCTATACCGCCGAAGTGGAATATGAACTGAGTTGAGGCAGTCGCCCCTACGATTCATCTTCCGCGATCCACGCCTGTAGCAGGGTATAGGTCACGGCCAGCATCGCCGGCCCGACAAACACGCCGATCAGCCCGAAGGCCATCAACCCGCCGATCACGCCCACCAAGATCAGCAGCATTGGCAGATCCGCGCCGCGCCGGATCAGCACGGGGCGCAGGAAATTATCCAGCATGATCACGATGACGCTGGCAACCAGCAGGAAAATCGCCCCCGCGCTGGACCCTGTGCCGCTGTTGCCGATGTAATAAAGCCACCCGACCGCCGGCAACAGCACCGGTGCCGGACCGATCTGCACGATGCACATCATCAGCATCACTGCCGTCAGGATGCCCCAGAACGGCACACCAGCGATCGCCAGCGCAATCCCGCCCAGCACGGATTGAACCAGTGCGGTAACCACCACGCCCAGCGCCACGCCGCGAATCGCCTGGCCGGCCAACCGTATGACCTGCTCGCCGCGCTCGCCGGCCAGCCGATGGCCAAAGCGGCGTGCCGTGGCGGCAGCGGCATCGCCGTTGGAATAGAGGATCGACGCCACCGCGATGGTCAGCAGCAGCTGGACAAAAAATGTGCCCAGGCCGCCGACGGCGGCGACAAAATATTTCGTCACGCTGCCGACGTACGGCCCGGCCTCCGTCAGCAGCGTGTTGGCGCCGGCACTGGCGACGTGGTCCCAGGCCGCTGCCAAAGGCTCGCCGACCACCGGCAGATTTGCCAACCAGTCAGGCGTCGGCGGGATCTGAAAGGACGTAACGACGGAAGCCATCTGCTCGATCCGGCCAGAGTTCTTCACGATGGTGCTGACGGCGGACCCGAACGGTGCCACTACGATGGCCAACAGCAGCAGCGTCATGACCAGAACCGCCGGTCCGCGCCGGCCGCCGAACGCATTCTGCATCCGCAGCAGAAGCGGCCAGGTGGCGATGACCAGCGTCATGGCCCAGATGGTGGAAGGCAGGAACGGACCGAGGATCCAGACCGTGCTGGAAATCAGTCCGACAAGGCACAACACGGCGAGCGTGGTACGGGCCAGGTCTCGACGCGGGTGGATCATGCTGCGAAGCTCCGTCTGTTGCCCTGATTATAGAGCAGGAAACGCCACGCGCGCCTATTTACCGCTGGCCATGCGCCGTTCATACCATTGCGCCAGCAGGGTGGCCGGAAACAGCAATGCGAAATAAATCAGCGCCACCACGGTATAGACCTCCAACGGCCGATACGTGTCCGCGGTGATCAGGCTGCCCTGATACAGCAGATCGGGCACGGCGATCGTCGATACCAGCGAGGTATTTTTTAGCTGGGTGATCGACTGGTTCATGAACGGTGGCACCATTCGTCGCACCGCCTGCGGCAGAACGATCCGCCGCATCACCTGCCAGCGCGACAATCCCAAAGCCTTGGCCGCATCCCATTGGCCGACTTCGATCGAAACAATGCCGGCGCGGAAGATCTCGGCATAGAAAGCCGCCGTATACAGGGACAGCACCGCCGTCGCCGCCACCACGGCAGGTATCTGCACGTTCAGAATGACCGGCA
>CAINEA010001033.1 GCA_903847525.1 uncultured Acetobacteraceae bacterium
AGATAGGCCAGACGCCCGGTCAGGCTGCCGGAGAATATCTGGCGCAACAGGTCGCCGATCAGTTTCAGCGCGCCTTCGCCGGTCTTCAGCGCGACATTGCCGGTGAACCCGTCGGTCACGATCACGTCGGTGGTTCCCGCAGCAATGTCGTGACCCTCGACGAAGCCGTAGAATTGCGGGCCAATATGGCTGGCACGCAGGATTTCGGCGGCCAACCGCACCCGGTCGTCTCCCTTCAATTCCTCCGAGCCGACATTCAGCAGGCCGATGCTGGGAGCGGTCAGGCCGAGCACGGTACGGGCGAACACATCACCCATCACCGCGAACTCGACCAGGTTGCGCGCGTCGCAGGCCACGTTGGCGCCGAGATCGAGCATGACCACGTCGCCGCGCGCCGACGGCCCGATCGCGGCCATCGCCGGCCGGTCGATGCCTGGCAGCGATTTGATCACGATCTTCGCCAGCGCGAGCAAGGCACCGGTATTGCCGGCGGATACGACGCCGGACGATTCGCCAGAGGCAACGGAGTCGATCGCCAGGCGCATGGACGCATTGCGCGCCCGAAGCGCGGCAGTGGGCTTCATGTCGCTGGGAATGAAATCGGCGGTATGGCGCAGCGTGCAGGCCGCAGCGGCACGCGCGTAGCGGCGCAGCAACGGCGCCAGCTTCGAATCATCACCGACCAACAGGAATTTGGCCCCGGGATGGCGTTCCGCGGCGATGTTAAGCCCTGCCACGACGATATCCGGCGCGCGGTCGCCGCCCATCGCATCCACCGCGAGGGTGAATTTGACGGTCATGCCGGCCAGCCACACACGATCATGAACGCCCAGCCGGGGAGGCCGAACGTCCAACCATCGGACGGAGCATCAACCGAGCCACCAAACACCGGCACCTCATGCCCGAGCCTGAAAGCCCCTAGCATCTGCGGCTTGAATCCGGCCCTGGGGTCCGTGCCTCGGCCCTCAGGCCCGCACGGCGCCCTTCAATGCCTTACCGGCAGCCACGACCTCACGGCCATCATAATGGCCGCAATGGCTGCAGACATGGTGCGGGCGCTTCAGTTCGCCGCAGTTCGCGCATTCCGCATGGGCTTCGCCACTCAACGCCAAATGGCTGCGACGCATGCCCGCACGGGACGGCGAGGTTTTTCTCTTGGGAACGGCCATGGGACAGCGCCCCTCCGACTATGTGACGCACGCACACCCGACGCGGACAGGGGCAGCGATCACGCTATGACAATTACGCGAGCCGGGGCCTCTAGCAGAGGCGGCCTCCACCCGCAAGCGATAGCTCCCCGCGGCAAGTCCGCCCCGTAAGCATGGCAGCCCCCAGATACCCCGATTTGGCGCACAGACCGGCATTCCGGCCCGCCCGCGAGAGCAGTGTTTCCGGTCAGTTCTTGCGCCGAAGCGCGGCCAGGGCGGCGAACGGAGAGGGCTCGGGATCGGTGGCCGCCGCCGGCAGCTCGGCGTCCGGCTTGCGCGGATACGGGTCCAGCGACAGCGCCAATTGCTCGGTCGCGGCCTCTCCGAGGTCGATGAAGACGCCGTCATAGGGGATCTCGTCCACCGATTCGGGGTCGGTGGAGGCAAGCTCGTCCTCACCGGCCTCGGTGCCGGCCGGCACGAAAAGAGCGCTGAACACTTCGGAAATATCGGCGGTGAACTCATCGAGCGATACGACGCAGGTCTGCACCACCCGCGCGCGCAGCTCACCCTCGGCGGTGAACTCGCCCTTCGGCAGTTTGTGCAGCCGGAACCTGCAGGACAGGGACCTGACCGCAGGTATCAGCAGCCGCTTGGTCAGGGCCGCGCACTCCTCCGAGGTGGCCGACACCGTGATCTCGTAGCCGTGCGGCGGGATACGCTCCAGCAGCAGCGGGCGGTGGAACTCAGGTTCCGGTGGGTGCGGATCTGTCATCGCGCGCCCTCCTCGGCTCGGAGAAAGCTGGCCTGGCCGCGCCCAAATGCATCCATCGTCTGTCCGGCCAGATGCGCCTCCTGCGCCCGCGCCAATCGGGCGAGCGCGGCGGCGGCCCCCTCGCCCGGCACTTCGCCACGCCACACATTACGTGCGATCGCATCGGCCAGGGCGGTGCCGTCCGGCTCTCCCATGGCGGCCTCATAGGCCGCGGACCGGCCGTGGAACGCCTCCCACATGGCGCGCACCCGCTTGCCGATCGACATGTCGCCGACGCCAAGTTCGCGCAGATTGATATCCATGTCGGCGAACATCGCGTCAAATATCGCCTGGGCCAGCGCGGACCCGGGCGCGGGCGCGTGGCGCAGTCGGCGTATCAGCAGGAATGCGTGCAGGCCGACCAGGTCGAACCGTCCATCCAACGTGTCCGGCACGCCGAGCACGGCATACAAATAGGGGTCTCGCGCGGCCGCGACCGACGCGCCATAGAGCATGAACCCGGTCCGCTCGTGCCGTCCACGCTGCGGCAGACCCAGGAAGGATGCGATCGCCGCCATGTCGTTAAGCTCCATTGGCCGAAAGCCCCACCCGCATCTGCGGCGCCGGGCTCCGGCGTGATTGACACGAACCAGTCGCCGTGACACCCAATCACATAGCGTCGCTTCGGTTCCGGTCAATGCAAACCGGCCTTCCGGTGCCGGCGTGGGTGATTTTCGGGGCGTATATTTTTCGGGCGCGCGGCTCTACAACGCTTCTCATAACGCCCGGTCACCAGAACGCCCTTCGCGGCCAAGGACGCATAGTTTGCAGAGTTTCCCATCCTCGCCTGATAGCGAACCATCCCGGCCAATGGGTCATACACAAAAGCGGCATGTGCCAGTCCGTGTGGCCGCAATCCTGGCTGCCGGCCTGATGCTCGCCGGCTGCAGCGTCTTCTCCCCGCCGGAGCAGACTCGCGGCAACCGTGTGGATCCCGACGTCTTGGCGGAGCTGGTTCCCGGCACATCCTCGCGTGCCGATGCCACTGCGTTGCTAGGCTCGCCCACCGCGAAGGGGACCTTCGACGAAAACGTGTGGCTCTATATCGGTTCGGTAACCCGCACCCGGGTCGCCCGCATGCCGTCCATGGTCACGCTCGATCTGGTCAAACTCACATTCGACGAATCCGGGGTGCTGCGCGGGATCGAGCACCGCGATCTCGACGATTCGCTGCCGGTCAACGTGGTCCAGCGCACGACTCCGTCGCCGGGTAGCGATGCGTCCGTCATGCAGCAATTGTTCGGCAATATTGGCCGCTTCAGCGCCGGCGGTACCGGTGGCGGCAGTGGCGGCGCGTCCG
>CAINEA010001034.1 GCA_903847525.1 uncultured Acetobacteraceae bacterium
GCCTTGGCGCTGGCCGGGTTCATCGCCGCCGCGTCCCTGGCGCGGCATTGGCAGGAAGGCGCGGGGGCCAACCTTACCGTGCAGGTGCCGAATCCAGCCGATGCGGCACCTGGGGGCGGCACGCGTCGGGAGAGGGCGCTGGCGTTGCTGCATGCGGCGCCGGGTGTCGCCGAGGCGAACATCCTGTCAGAGGATCAACTGGCGGATCTGCTGCGGCCGTGGCTGGGGAGTTCGACCGAGGCCCTGGCGGTGCCTTTGCCGGCGGTGATCCGCGTGCGGTTGGGCGCGTCGGGCATGGAGCAGAACACGGAGGCGGCAAGGGCGGCCCAACTCGACGCCCTGGAGCGCAGCCTCAAGGCGGCGGTCCCCGGAACGCTGGTGGAAGGTCATCAAATCTGGATCGGACGGCTTTCCACCCTGGCGCGCAGTCTTCAGGCCATTGCCGGCGTCGTGATGCTGGTGGTCGCTGGCGTCGCTGCCGCCGTCGTCGCGGTGGCGACACGGGCGGGGCTCTCGGCAAGGCGGGAAGCGATCGAGATCGTTCACGGACTCGGTGCCACGGGCGGTTACATCGCTGGCCGTTTCGCGCGGCGAGCCACATGGCTTGCGGCCTTCGGTGGGCTGGCAGGTGCGGTGACCGCCTTGCCGGTGCTGCTGGGCCTGGCCGAATTGGCCGCGCCTTTCGCCGGAGCGCCTGCCGCTGACCCGGATGCGCTACGGATGGCGGCGGGGGCTCTGCCTGTCGCGCTGCTGGCCGGTGTTACCGTTCTGCCGATCGCGGCGGCGTTGATCGGGTTCTTGACTGCCCAGGCGACTGTACGCGGCTGGCTGCGGCGGCTGCCATGAGCGAAGCCGTTCATTCGCGCAGACCGGCGACGCGACATTTCGTAGGCCTGGCACTGCTCGCGCTGCTCGTGTTTCTGCTGGGCTGGGGCGTTGGCCTGCTGTGGTATATTCGCCTGATCGACGCGGTGGCGCCCCCGGGTCCGCCAGCCGACGGTATCGTCGCGCTGACCGGCGGGGCGGATCGTGTCGATACCGCGCTGCAATTATTGGCCAAGGGGCAGGCGCCGCGCCTGCTGCTGTCGGGCATTGGCGGTGGGGCGCAACTGCCCGAACTTGATGACCGGGCCGGCGTCGACGCCGCGAGACTGGCGGAACGGATTACCCTCGGGCGCGGCGCGCAGAGCACACGCGGCAACGCTGTGGAGACCGCTACCTGGGTCCGTCGGCAGGGGATTCACTCGCTGATCGTCGTGACCGCCGCCTATCACATGCCGCGCGCCATGCTCGAATTGCGACGGGAACTGCCGGATACCGAGCTATATCCCGTGCCGGTCCGCCCATCGGGCTACACCGGTTGGCGGCGCCTGCGCCTGTTGGCGGTGGAGTTCACCAAGTTCCTGGGTGCAGAGGCGGGCCTGTCCTTTCTCGTACCCGAGCACCGGCGCCGATAAACCCCGCCGTGGCCAAACCGCAATAGATGAAGACCTGCATGATCCTGATTCGCTCCGCCCTGTTCAATATCTGGTCCTTCGGGGTCAGCTTCGCCTTGCTGCTGCCGGCGACCTTTGTCAGCCTGGCGATGCCGCATCGGATGCTCGACTTCACCTCGTTCTGGGCGCGGCTCGTGTTGGCTGGGCTGGCGCCTATTTGCGGCATCCGATTGGTCGTCACCGGGCGGGAAAACCTGCCCGTGGGCGGCCCGGCGTTGATCGCCTCGATGCACCAATCGGCCTTTGATACGCTGGTCTGGATGACCCTTGTCCCGCGCTGCTGCTATGTGCTGAAGCGGGAGCTGTTGCGCGTGCCGCTGTTCGGGCGGCTGATCCCGCCATCCGGCATGATTGCCATCGACCGGTCCGGCGGCACGCAAAGCCTGCGCGCGCTGATGCGTGAGGGCGTCCGTGCGGCGGCCGAGAATCGTCAGATCGTGATCTTTCCGGAGGGCACGCGCGCCGCACCTGGCAAAGTCCTGCCGTTACAGCCCGGGATCGCGGCGCTTGCGGCCAGTACGGGTTTGCCGGTTATTCCGGTGATCACGGATTCGGGCCTCTCCTGGGGACGCCGGGCATTTCGCAAGCAGCCCGGCATCATCCATATCGCCATCCAGCCGCCCCTCCCGCCGGGTCTGCGCCGGCCGGATCTGATGCAGCGTCTGGAACAAATATTCCACGGCAGAACGCCGGCCGATAGAACGGATCCGGTGGCTGGTTTCGTGGAACAGGGTGGAGCTGAGAGGACCGATCGCACTTCTGGGTAGGCGTTTTGCTCCGCCAACTGAACTGGCCAGGGCTGTGGATAAAACTGTGGGTTGACGTGTATCGAGGTTCGCAGATTAACTCATGTTATCATCCCAATAGATTGATAAAATTGACTTCTTGTGTGTGTTGATCGATTCAAGCGACTTCCGGTGAACATGGGGATAATTACACGCCAAGCGCGTTCAGTTGCCGAAAGAGAATGATAATGCAGCCTTTTCGTGCCCATTCGTCGCGCTGGCTGATCTCGCTCAGTCTGTCGGCAATGTTGATCGCGATGCACACGCTCTACTGGCAGTGGTTGTGCCGACGATTGGAGGCGGATTGGCAAGGCCGGGCGGCACGCTGGAGTGTGGCCGGATGGCACTTTGGCACCGGAACGGCCGTGATTGGGGGTTGGCCACTGGCGGCGGAGATGACTTTGCCAGATCCGTTCGCCACGGCGCCGGATGGCAGCGGCTGGGCCGGGGAGCGCATGGTCCTGCGGATAAACCTGCTCCGTCCGGGCCGCCTGCTGGTGGATGCTCCCGGGGCCCAGCAGATCTTGTTTAGCAACGCGGACAGAGTTCATTTCACGGCCATGCGTCAGCACCTGGACCTGCCGCTTACGGTCGACGTCGCTCCCGGGGAGTTTGACCTGGCGGCCACCCAGATTTCCCTGCCGCCGTCATGGCGTATACCTTTCGGACCGTCGATTACCTCCTTCTCTGCCGCGGGGCGCATCAGCGAGGTGGGCGGTCTGGCGAATTCCGGCATCGGTACAATCATCCGGCAATGGCACGACAGCGGCGGCAGCATGGATCTGCGCAAATTCGCGTTGCTCTGGGGATCATTGGATGTCTCCGGCCATGCCATGCTGGCGTTGGACGAAAGATTGCAGCCGCAGGGTGATGGCACGGCGGCGGTTGCCGGATTCGCCGAGGCCATTGCGCAACTGGCCGATGCCGGACGTATTCCGCGCCATGTGGCCATGCTCGCCTCCGGCGCACTCGCCCTTATGTCGGGCGGCAACGCCATTGCGGAAGTTCCCTTTCAACTGCGGTCCGGTCGTCTGTCCGTTCGGCAGATACCGCTGCTGAGTATACCTGAGGTCGTTTGGCCGAACCGGTGATCGCCACGGGATTGACCGGCCTACCGAAAATGGCCCCATTGGATAATCGTCTGCCTGCCGTGTTGATGTTCGTTGTCCCGATGCGCCCCGAGCATGCGATGATAGTCTTAGCGAATGGTTAATCGACTCGACAGGATCCGTATGTATCAAATATCGCCATGCTGCACTTGACCAAGCTCGCCGTTGGTGTGCGCGAAATCGCCCATCTGGCCCAGTTGCAGGCACGGCGGCTTGACCAGGATCCCCCGTTGCGCCACCAGACTCGCAATTTCCCACGCCGCGCAGAGGAGATCCTTGCCGGCGGCTCGATCTACTGGGTGATCGCCGGAGCCACCTTGGTCCGTCAGCGCATCTTGGATATTCGTCCGGATGCCTGGGACGATGGAACCAGTTGTGCCGCACTGATCCTGGACCCGCTTCTGGTTCCAGTGGCGGCGCGCCCGACGAAGCCGTTCCAGGGCTGGCGTTACTTGGCAGCGGAAGCGGCGCCGCCTGACCTGAGCACGATGCCGGAAGCTGTCGGCGCCGACGAATTGCCCGCCGCCATGCGCCGGGAATTACAGTCCCTCGGACTTCTATAGAGACCTGCGAAGAGGGGGGCTACATTCCCCAGCGGCGCACGAACCAGGCTTTCACGAAATGAGTCATGGTCGCGTACGTGACCATCATCGTGGCCACGAGCGGCCAATAGAGCCACGGTAAGGGCTTGAAACCCAGGCCGGTTCCCAGAAAAGTATAGGGGATGACGCCGCCGATCGCCACGATCACGATCGTGGTAAGGATCAACGGGGTGCTGGCGCGGCTCTCCAGGAAGGGTATCCGCGCCGTGCGGATGATGTGGATGATCAGAGTCTGCGTCAGCAACGATTCGACGAACCAGCCGGCCTGAAACAATCCGGGATTATTCCAGGCCCCGAATACGTACAGCATCATGAAGAAGGTCAGATAATCGAAGATCGAGCTGATCGGGCCGATCAGCAGGACAAAGCGCGTGAGGTTGCCGATGTCCCACTGGCGCGGCACCGCCAGGTACTCCTCGTCCACATTGTCGGTCGGGATCGTGGTCTGGGAGAAATCATACAGCAGGTTGTTGGTCAGCACCTGGATCGGCAGCATCGGCAGGAATGGCAGAAAGATGCTGGCGCCCAACACGCTGAACATGTTCCCGAAATTCGAGCTCGCACCCATCTTGATGTATTTGACGATGTTGCCGAACACCTTGCGGCCCTCGATCACGCCGTCGTGCAGCACCATCAGGCTTTTTTCCAGCAGGATGACGTCGGCCGATTCCTTGGCGATATCGACCGCGGTGTCGACGGAGATGCCGACATCCGCAGCCTTTAGCGCCGGGCCGTCGTTGATGCCGTCGCCGAGATACCCGACGACGTGGGCGCGCAGATGCAGCGCCTCGATCACCCTGGCCTTTTGCGCCGGTGAGACCTTGGCGAACACCGAGACCTGTTCGGCGATGACCCCCAATTCGGCATCCGACATCGCTTCCAACTCGTGGCCGAGAACGATGCGCTCCACCGCCAGATCCACTTGCCGGCAGATGGTGCGGGTGATCACGTCGTTGTCGCCGGTCAGGATCTTGACGTTCACGCCGGAGCCGTTCAGCAGCTTGATCGCCGCCATCGCGGTTTCCTTCGGCGGATCGAGGAAGGCGATGTAGCCCAGCAGGGTGAGGCCCGTCTCCGCTTCCACGCCGTATTCCGCCAGGGGTTCGGGGAATTCCTTGAACGCGACCGCGACAACCCGGAAGCCCTCGCC
>CAINEA010001035.1 GCA_903847525.1 uncultured Acetobacteraceae bacterium
AGCCGGTCATCGAAGAGACGCACTTCGACCTTGTGGCCAATGAGCCGGGAGGGGACGGAATAGCCTCCAGTGCATTTCTGGGCACCCTGCGGCCTTCGTGCGCCAAGACTGAATGTTGGCTCACGGAAAGGCTCGGCCAATTGGCAGCCTGACCATTCTGCGTTTATCGTCCAGTTGAATAACCAGACACAAAGGGAAAACCAAGATGGCGTATTCTACGTAGGACGCAACTTCTCCAGGACCGTCTGTATCCGGACATGTTCTGCCTCGCACGCCAGATCCGTCAGGCCGCAGATTTCGGTATGAACACAGGGGCACGCCTGGCCGGGGTTGCGCCACCTGCCCTGCCGGCTGTGGATGACCCCAGCTTTTCCGACGCCAAACATCGGGTTGAGGCAGCGTTGGGCTTTGTGAAATCCCTGACGCCTGAGAAGATAAACGGCGCCGAGGACAAGACGATCGCCTGGACTGCCTGCACCAGAGACCTGAAGTTGAAGGGAGCCGACTATCTGCAACAGTTTGCGCTGCCGAATTTCTACTTTTTCGTGACAACAGCTTACGATATCCTGCGCCATCGGGGTGTGCCGGTGGGCAAGCGGGACTTCCTTGGTCCCGTCAGCTGGCTCTGACGTGATCCAAATCCCGCCGCAGAGCGATGCTGCGGCGGGCTCATGTTTGTGGAATCTGCCTGGCTCTCGGCGTAAAGTGGGGATCCCGACATGGGAGTGACCAGAAATAGGCGGGATCAAGGCTCCGTCGAATCAGAACCGCGATGGCTGTATCGAAGCTAGCGACGGCGCCTCCGACACCGTCCGAGAGTTACAACCATCCCCGCTTGCCGAACTCAGCCAGATCAACGCCAGGGGGTGCATACCATCTTCCGGAGACATAGCGGGCGCCGAGTTGTTGCGCGACTTCCTTGTTGCCATAGGGAATTCGCAGCGGCGTATTCTCCGCAGAGCTCTTCCAACTGGGTTTGTCGGATACCGGACCTGCAAAAGTTAGAGAATTGGCCGGGGATTTGTGGCTCGGCTTTCTTACAGCCGTCGCTTTGGAACGACTGTTGGCGACCCGAGGCCGCCCCTTGGCCAAGAGCGCCTTCGACTGTCCGGTTCTTTTCAAGCCAGGCCCTTCGGCAGCGGTGCCGACCGCGGCCGCGAACAACGCTGGATGTCCGGCAGAAGCGCTTTCCTTGATCTTGCCGATGATGCGTTGCGCGACGTCGCACACAGCATCGATTGCACCGACCATTTCCTGCTTTCCAATGACTACGTCATCGAGCAGGCATTCAAGCTGTGCCGTCACCCCGGGATCAACCAGCGCCGGGTCTGCCTGCCGGAGGATGGCGAACAGCTTCAGCCCGGCCGCGGTTGGCAAGATGTTCTTTCCCTGAGTCATCAGGAACTCCTGCGTCTTCAGCCCCTGGATTATTTCAGCCCGCGTCGCCGGTGTGCCGATCCCCTTGGCCTCCTTCAATCGCTCACGCAGCGCCGGATCCTCAACAAAGCGCCAGGCGTTCTGCATCGCCTCGATCAGTGTGCCCTCGTTATAGCGCGGCGGCGGCCGGGTTTCTTTCTCTTCGATGGTCGGGTTCAGCAGTCGGGCAAGCTCTCCGTCTTGGATGGGAGGCAGCAACTGTGCGTCGTCGCCCTTTTCATCGGGCGGTTGCCATTCCGGAAATGCGGCACGCCAGCCGAGGTCGATCGGCTGCCGACCTGTCGCCTTGAACGGAAAGCCATCGACATCGAGCATTGCCGTGGTCTGCCGATATCTGAAGTCGGGCATGACCGCCGCGAGATAAGCCCGAGCGATGACATCAAATAGTTTCCGCTCATCGAGGGAAAGCCGAGGCCAGACCTCCCTCAGATTATCCACTGCATTGACGTTCGGAATGACGGCATGGTGGCTGGCTCCTTCCAGCCCCCTATCATAGAAGGATCCATGGGGCCCTCTGCGAATGACCGGCGGTGCCGGAACCGGGATCGCCCTGAACGACTGGCCCGCCTGCAGTCCTGCTACGATTTTCGGAACGTCGGAAATCAGGTTCTCCGGCAGATAGCGTACCTCGGCGCGAGGATAGGTGATGATCTTCTTGCCCTGTCCGTCATACAGTTCCTGCGCAATTTCGAGTGTTTTGGCCGCCGGCCAACCGAAGCGTGACGCACAGAGCTTTTGCAAAGACGGAAGATCGTGCAGCTTTGGCGGACTTTGTCGCTTGTCTTCGACGCGCACCGCGAGGGGACCGGTATAGCCCTCGGCTGCCTGGACGACACGCTCCGCAATGTCCTTGCGCAGTATTCGATCCTGCGGCGCGTAACGCGTCCTGAATGACCCGCTTGCCACTTTCGCGGTGGCGACGACCTCAAAATAGGTCACCGGGACAAAGTCCCGGATTTCCAATTCCCGCCGACACACAATCGCCAATGTCGGCGTCTTCACGCGGCCGACCCCTATTACCCCGTGTGAACCTTTGCCCAGGATAACGGTCGCGGTGCGGGTCAGGGAAAGGTTGTAGATCTGGTCCGCCTGCCGTCTCGCAACGGCGGCTGAGTAGAGCCTGATATATTCAGCATTGGGTTTCGCTCGGCCAAACGCATCGCGGATGGTCTGCGCATCTTGCGCCGTAAAGAGCACCCGCATGACCTGGCCGCGGAACTGGTAGTGCTCGAGGATTTCCTGGCCGATAAGCTGACCTTCACGATCGCAATCCGTGGCAAGCCAGACTTGGCGGGCGCCACGTAGCGCCTCGCGAATGGCTTTGAGCTTGTTGGCCTTGTTGCCGCCACTTGCCGGCCGTGTGCCGTAGAGGCCTTCTGGGCGGAGTAGGATCGGGGACCATCGCTTCCACGCCGGAACTACATCCTCGGGCTCAAGCAGATCGAACAAATGGCCTTCGGCCGGAAGAATGACACCATACCGAGAGCCAACGGCAGCGCGGACATCGTTCGCCTGGCTGGTCTTCTCGGTGATGACGATCTGTTCGGCCATAATAGGGCTGCTTGCGGGTTATTGCGATGAGAGAGGCATAGAACATATAAAGAACATGAGGATTCGACAAGGCGCCGGCTGAGTGCGTTCATGCCAGTCATTCTGGCGCTCGTCCCCGCGTTCGAGCAGCGCATCGGCCAGCGGGTCATCGAGGGCAACGACACAGCAGGCGCGCTCGAACACGGCTTCGTTGGCGGTAAAAGATTTGACCACGCTATTCTTCCCACTGGCATCGTCGATGCTCTGGCTGCGAAGGGGTAGATCATGCTGGCCAGCAAACGGGTGCTTGCCACCACGGGGGTCGGCATTGCCGAAGCTTCTGGCAGGACGCGAACTCAGACCCACCGCCACTTAGGGCCTGAGCCCGAATAACCGTAAGCGTCAGCTCACGACCGCGGATTACGATGCGGCGCCGGGCTTGGCGCTGGGCTACTTTGTCCAGTGCCAGGGGAGCAGTTCGTCGATCCGATGGATGGGATGGTCAGCGATACGCGCGAGGACGTCGGCCAAGTAGGCCTGCGGATCGACTTCGTTCATCCGGCATGTCTCGATGATGGTGTACATGCATGCTGCGCGTTTTCCGCCGGCATCGGAGCCACAGAAAAGGTAATTCCTTCTACCCAGAACCGGCGGCTTCATGGCCCGTTCGGCGGCGTTGTTCGACATTTCAAGCCGGCCATTGCTGATATAGTGGCTCAGTTGCTTCCAGCGCGACAGGGAATAGCGGATGGCCTGCGCGAGTGCGCTTTTGCCGCTCACCTGGCGAAGCGAGGTGTCGAGGAACGCCTTCAATTGCTCCAGCAGCGGCAGGGCGTGCTCCTTGCGGACGGCTTCACGCTGCTCGGGTGGTCGTCCGCGGATGCTGCCTTCTATGGCGAACACAACGGCGATCCGTTCCATGGCCTCCAAGGCGATGGGCGACGCCGTGGCGTGGTGCACGTCGTAAAATTTGCGGCGCGCGTGACTCCAGCAGGAAACCTCGATCAGCGCCGGCTCGCCGCCGGGTTTGGTCGGTTGGTAGAGTTGGTTGAAACCGGAATATCCGTCCGCGTGCAGGAATCCCAGGCAGGTGCCGAGCAAGGCCTCGGCGCGGATACCCTTGCGATCCGGCGAATAGAGGTAGAACGCCGCCGGCGGCACGTCCGACCCCCAGGGCCGCTCGTCGCGCAACACCACCCAGAGCCGCCCGGTTTTGGTCTTGCCGTTCCCCGGAGCGAGCACCGGAACGGTGGTGTCGTCGGCGTGCAGCACGCGACCGACGCGGACATGCGTGCCGATCGCCTCGGCGAGGGGGGAGAGCAAGAACTCGGCCCCGCCAACCCAATCGGCGAGCGTCGCGCGGTCGAGCTCGACGCCTTCGCGGGCGTAGATACGGGACTGGCGATGCAGCGGGGTGTGGTCGCAGTACTTGGAGACCACAACGTGAGCGATCAGGCCTGGCCCCGGCCGTCCGCGCTCGATCGGCAGCGACGGCATCGGCGATTGCACGATGGTCTCGCAGGCGCGGCAGCTCAGCTTCGGCCGGACGTGGCGGATCACCTTGAAGCTGGACGGGACGTATTCGAGCACTTCGCGCTCGTCCTGGCCAATGCGGCTGAAGGTCGTGCCGCCGCAGCCCGGGCAGGTGCAGGCCGGTTCGTGGGTGACGGTCTCACGCGGCAGATGCTCTGGCAGCGGCTTGCGGCCAGGCTGCTTGCGTGGGGGCGGCTTGACCACGGCACCGGCCCCTGTGACCGCCCCCTGCGAATTCATTCCAATCGGCGTCTTCAGTCGGCCGGATGATGGTTCATCTGCGGTCGGCGCCGGGCCTGCGGCGACCCCGCCACGTCCGCGCACGGATGAACGGCCTGGCGCGATCGAGATCGATCTGGCGGACGGAGCGCGACTGCGGGTGGATGCGTTCGTCAATGAAAGAGCGCTGCGTCGCGTGCTCTCGGCATTGAAGGCACATTCATGATCCAGGTGGCGCCCGGCACCAAGGTGTATCTGACGTGTCGTCCGGTCAGTATGCGGTATGGCTTTGACGGCCTGGCCTTTTTGCTGAGCTCTGGCAGGAAGGTGCTGGTTTTATCGTTTTTCGGCAGGTCAACATGGCG
>CAINEA010001036.1 GCA_903847525.1 uncultured Acetobacteraceae bacterium
GGATTGGCTGGGGGACCTGGATTCGAACCAAGGATGCCCGGGTCAGAGCCGGGAGTTTTACCGCTAAACTATCCCCCAATCTTAGGCGGGGGCGCCGAATAGCACGCTGCGGGATGGGCCGCAACCGGGATGCAATAATCCTGCTTGCTCCGGCGGCGTGAATGAATAGACAATGTATGGATGCTCAACGGGATACCACCGGACGCCGACGCGGTTCAGGACCAGACTCCGACGCGAACCGCTGGGCGTTCGCGGGAGTATGATGGCGCCGCGCAGGACGGTTTGGTGCATTATGAGTCGGTCCCCAATGGATTAGCCTACGCGGCGCTCGATCTTGGGACCAACAACTGCCGGTTGCTGGTGGGGACGCCGAGCGCGGACGGGTTTCGGGTGATCGACAGTTATAGCCGGATCGTGCGGCTCGGCGAGGGCCTGCACGAGACCGGCATGCTCTCCGAAGCGGCGATGGAGCGGGCGATCCTGGCGTTGCACGCCTGTGCCGCCCGGCTTGGGCGGCGGCCGATGCGGGATGTGCGGGCCATCGCCACCGAGGCCTGCCGGCGGGCCGGGAACGGGGCGGCATTCCTGGCGCGGGTGAAGGCCGAGACCGGCATCGCGTTCGATGTCATTACCTCGCGTGAGGAAGCCGAACTGGCGCTGGATAGCTGTGGATCGCTGCTGGGTGATACGTCGGACGGATCCGGCGCGCGGCGGGCGCTGCTGTTCGATATCGGCGGCGGGTCAACGGAGCTCGGCTGGGTGCGGATGGACCCGGGCAGCGCGCCGCAATTATGCGGCTATGTGTCGCTGCCGCTGGGCGTGGTGACGCTGGCGGACCAGTTCGGCCAGGCTGGGTTCACCGAGGACGGCTTCGAGGCGATGGTAGACGAGGTAGCCGGGCGGCTGTCGGCGTTCGAGGCGGTGCATTGCATCGCGCAGGAAATTCGCTCGGGCAACGTGCTGCTGCTGGGCACCAGCGGCACTGTGACGACGCTGGCGGGGATCGCGCTCGGGCTGTCGCGCTATCGACGGATGGCGGTGGACGGCCATGTGCTGAGTGGCGAGGACGCTCATGCCGCTGTGAGCACGCTGCGGACGATGGGGCGCGAGGGGCTGGCGCAGCATCCCTGCGTCGGGCCGGACCGGGTGGAGTTCGTGCTGCCGGGCTGCGCGGTGTTCGCGGCGATCATTCGATTTTGGCCGGCGTCGCGCGTGGTGGTGGCCGATCGTGGCCTGCGCGAGGGGATGCTGCTACGCATGATCCGCGCCGATCGCGGGCGCACGCCGCCACGCCCCGCGTGGGATGCGAATTATGCAAGCCGCAGCGCGAGGGCGGCCGGAGGATAGCGGGCTCTATGGCGACAGGACCGGGTAAGGGGGGCGCGGGCAAGAAGGGCCCGACGCCGCAGCGCGGGCTGGTGGTCAAGCTGCGCAGTGCGCGCAAGCGTAGCCCGGCCTCCAAGCTGTGGCTGCAGCGCCAGCTCAACGATCCCTATGTGCAGGCGGCGCAGCTGCAGGGCTGGCGGTCGCGGGCGGCATTTAAGCTGATCGAGCTGGATGACCGGTTCAAGCTGATCATCAAGGGCGCGCGGGTGATCGATCTCGGCGCCGCTCCGGGCGGCTGGGCGCAGGTAGCGGTGAAGCGCGGCGCGGCGCGGGTGGTGGGCGTGGACCTGCTGGCGGTCGATCATGTGGCGGGAGCGGAGATCATCCAGGGCGATTTCACCGACCCGGACATGCCGGCACGGCTGACCAAGATGCTGGGCGGCAAGGCCGATATCGTGCTGTCGGACATGGCGCCCAACACCACCGGCCATGCGGCGACCGACCACATCCGCATCATGGCGCTGGCGGAGATGGCGCTGGATTTCGCCGTTGGCATCCTGGCCGAGGGCGGCAGCTTCGTCGCCAAGGTGTTCCAGGGCGGCTCGGAAAAGGCGATGCTGTCGGCGATGAAGAAGAACTTTGCCCTGGTGCGCCACGCCAAGCCGCCAGCCAGCCGCAAGGAGTCGAGCGAACTGTATGTTGTGGCGACCGGGTTCCGCTCAACCCCTTGATGGTAACGGCGCGCAGGCCGGCGCAGCGCTGAATTGATCGTGCCCCGCTTGCGCGCCGGCGCCGGGGCGCTTATGTCGGCTCGCCAAGGTCGGAAAGCCAGCGCGGTCCTGCGCAGGGGGTTTTCCGCAGCGGAAAGGATCCGCCCATGGCTCTCGATAGCGCGCTTGAACAGATCGGCACGGCGCGGGCCGCGCCCGATTTCGCCTCTCGGATCACAGAGGCGTTCGCCTTCGACGACGTGCTGGTGGTGCCTGCCTACTCGCAGATCCTGCCGTCCGCAGCGGACACACGGACCTGGCTTACCCGCACGATCCCGCTGAACATCCCGCTGATTTCCTCGGCGATGGACACGGTGACGGAAGCGCCGATGGCGATTGCTATGGCGCAGCAGGGCGGCATCGGGGTGATCCACAAGAACCTGGAGCCGGAGGAGCAGGCCGCCCAGGTGCGGCAGGTGAAGAAATACGAATCCGGCATGGTGGTGAACCCGCTGACCATCCATCCCGACCAGACGCTCGCCGATGCCCGCGCGCTGATGAACACCCATCGCATTTCCGGCTTTCCCGTGGTGGAGCGCGAAACCGGCCGGCTGGTCGGCATCCTGACCAACCGCGACGTGCGCTTCGCCACCGACCCGGCGCTGCGGGTCTATGAGCTTATGACGCGCGAGAACCTCGTTACGGTGACCGGCAATGTCGGGCCGGAGGAAGCGCGCGCGCTGCTGCAGCGGCACCGGATCGAGAAGCTGCTGGTGGTGGACGAGGCGTATCGCTGCGTCGGCCTGATCACCGTGAAGGACATGGACAAGGCGCAGGCGCATCCGCTGGCCAACAAGGACGAGCTCGGCCGGCTGCGCGTGGCCGCGGCGACGGGCGTCGGGCCGGAGGGGCATGCCCGCTCCCGACTGCTGATCGAGGCCGGCGTGGACGTGATCGTGGTGGATACCGCGCATGGCCATTCGGCCGGGGTGATGGAGGCGGTGCGGCTGATCAAGCAGTACTCCAACGCCGTGCAGGTGATCGCCGGCAACGTGGCAACCCCCGAGGGAGCGATCGCGCTGATCGAGGCCGGCGCGGACTCCGTCAAGATCGGCATCGGGCCGGGCAGCATCTGCACGACGCGGGTGGTCGCGGGCGTCGGCGTGCCGCAGTTCACGGCGGTGATGGAGACGGCGGCGGCGTGCCGGGAACGCGGCGTGCCGGCGATCGCCGATGGCGGCGTGCGGACCAGCGGCGACATCGTCAAGGCGATCGCCGCGGGCGCGGATTGCGTGATGATCGGCAGCTGGCTGGCCGGCACCGACGAGGCGCCGGGCGAGGTGTTCCTGTACCAGGGCCGCTCCTACAACTCCTATCGCGGCATGGGCAGCCTGGGGGCCATGGCGCGCGGCTCGGCCGATCGCTACTTCCAGCAGGA
>CAINEA010001037.1 GCA_903847525.1 uncultured Acetobacteraceae bacterium
CTCAGTCCGCCGGACGGTCGATCTCCGCCATATGGGCGCGGGCTTCGACGGCGGTTTCGTAGATGCGGGGTGCGAGTTTGCGCCGGCCGAGGGCGTCGCCGAGTTTGACCCGCAGAAAGCCATTGGTCGTGTAGCGGGTGGCGCTGGTGTAGTGCTTGTCCGACAGCCAGCGGACGGCTTCGGAGTAGGCATCGAGCAGTTCTGGCAGGATGCTGAAATTGTCGTAATTGACGATAGCGCGAACCTTGTGGCCGACAGGTGCCAGGCGTTCGGAGGCGAGGGCGCGGATCCGTTCGATCTGCTCGAGGCTGCGGATGCTGTAGCCCTCGAAGTTCACGAAGAAGGTTTCGGTTTCCGGGTCGTAGCTGAGCCGGCGTTCCAGCGGCACGTCCAGCAGCGCATCGCGCAGGCCCATGGGCTGGGGACGGAAGATGCGTTCGTCCATCCGCTTGGGGGAGTTCACGATCGGGCGGAAGCCCATATGGGCGAGGATGTTTCGTTCGATATCGATTCCGGGCGCGACCTCGATCAGTTCCAGGCCGGCCGGAGTGAGTTCGAACACGCAGCGCTCGGTGATGTAGAGCACGCTCTGGCCGCGGCGCACGGCGTATTCGCCGCTAAAGGTGCGGTGCTCGACCTCGTTGACGAATTTGCGGCTGCGGCCTTCCTGCGCGATGACCAGTTGGTCGTCCTCGATGGAGATGCGCAGGCCGCCGGCGTCGAAGGTACCGGTGAAAACGACCTTCTTGGCGTTTTGGCTGATGTTGATGAAGCCGCCGGCGCCGGCGAGCCTGGGGCCGAATTTGGAGACGTTGACGTTGCCCTGGGCGTCGGCTTCGGCGAGGCCGAGAAAGGCTATATCGAGGCCGCCCCCATCGTAGAAATCGAACTGGTAGGGCTGGTCCAGCACCGCGTCGGTATTGATGGCGGCGCCGAAATTCATTCCGCCCTGCGGCACCCCGCCGATCACGCCGGGTTCGGCGGTCAGGGTGATCAGGTCGATGATCTTTTCCTCGTGCGCCACCGCGGCAACGCCTTCGGGCACGCCGATGCCCAGATTGACCACGCTGTTGGGCAGCAGTTCCAGGGCGGCGCGGCGGGCGATGATCTTGCGCTCGTGCATCTCCATCGGCGCCATCGATCCCGCCGGCGCGCGGATTTCACCGGAAAAGGCCGGGCTGTACGGCATGGCGAAGGTTTGCCAGTGATGCTCGGCCTTTTCCGCGACGACGACGCAGTCGACCAGGATGCCGGGCACCTTCACCTGGCGCGGATTGAGCGAATGGGACTCGGCGATGCGCTCGACCTGGGCGATGACGATGCCGCCGGAGTTGCGCGCGGCCATGGCGATGGCGAGCACCTCCAGGGTCAGCGCCTCGCGCTCCATGGTGATGTTGCCCTGTGGGTCGGCGGTGGTGCCGCGGATGATGCCGACATCGATCGGGAACGTCTTGTAGAGCAGCGCCTCGTTGCCGCCGATGGTCACCAGTTCGACGATGTCCTCGGTGGTGCGGGCGTTGATCTTGCCGCCGCCGAAGCGCGGATCGACGAAGGTGCCGAGGCCGACGGTGGTGAGATGGCCTGGGCGGTGCGCGGCGATGTCGCGGAACAGATGGGTGATGACGCCCTGGGGGAG
>CAINEA010001038.1 GCA_903847525.1 uncultured Acetobacteraceae bacterium
CACGACAGTCATGCACGCTGTTTCGCGCATTGGTGAATTGATGGAACGTGACACCGCCTTCGCCGAGGACGTCGAATTGCTGCGGCGAATGCTTGAATCCTGAGATAGCCCCATCCGCCGTCGCCGCGTCCCTCCCAGACTCAGTTTGGCTGGCTCACTTTGCCTCTGACCCAGCACTTGCTACAGTTGATTTTCGATTCGAGCATGGCTGCAATGCCCGGTCCCGTGAGGATAGAGACGATGAAGTTCAAGGCCGACCGCGCCACCCTGTTGAAGGCGCTGGCCCATGTGCAGAGTGTGGTTGAGAAGCGCAACACCATCCCGATCTTGTCGAACGTCATGATCGCCGTTCGCGATGGCAAACTCACCCTCACCGCAACCGACATGGAAATTGCGATCGTCGAAGACGTTGCAGCCGATGTCTCACGCAACGGCGCCTGCACGGCGCCTGCGGCAACCCTGTACGAGATCGTTCGCAAACTGCCGGACGGAGCGGAAGTTGAGCTGGACTGTCCGGGAGGCGATGCGCAGCTGGCGTTGCGGTCGGGCCGCTATTCCACCAGCCTTGTAGTGCTGCCGACCGAGGACTTCCCCTCGATGACCGCAGGCGCCTTGCCGCATCGCTTCAGTCTGCCAGCACATACGCTGCGGGCGCTGATCGACAGGACGCGTTTCGCTATCAGCACTGAAGAAACCCGCTATTACCTGAACGGCATATATCTGCACGCCGCGGACAGCGACGGCACAAAGGTGCTGCGCGCCGTGGCGACCGACGGACACCGTCTCGCTCGGGTCGAAGAACCGCTGCCGATGGGTGCGGCGTCCATGCCCGGCGTCATCATTCCGCGCAAAACCATCGCCGAGTTGCGCAAATTGCTCGATGAGGTGACGGGCGATGTGGACATCTCGCTGTCTGACACTCGCATCCAGTTTCATGCCGGATCGGTGCTGCTGACCAGCAAGCTGATCGATGGAACCTTCCCCGAGTACGACCGCGTCATCCCGCGCGACAACGACAAGGTCCTGCGCGTGGGCAAGAAGGATTTTGCCGAGGCCGTCGGCCGTGTCGCCGCCATCTCATCGGAGCGGTCGCGTCCGGTAAAGCTGTCACTGGCGCGCGACCTGCTGGTTCTCTCAGCCGCCAGCCCAGAGATGGGCAATGCAAGCGAAGAATTGGACGGAGAGCGGGTTTCCTATGATGCAGGCCCGCTGGAAATCGGCTTCCAAGCCCGCTACCTGAACGACATCACCGATCAGATCGGCGAACAAGTGGAATTCCGCTTTGCCGACGGCTCCGCGCCAACGGTGGTGCGCGATGCCGGAGATGCATCAGCCCTTTACGTGCTGATGCCAATGCGGGTCTGAGACCGCCGAACGCTTAGCAGATAGCGCTTGGCCAACAGCGTATTGCCGTCGACGAACCAGCTGCGCCTGACCCGTCTCGACCTGACGGATTTCCGCAACTACGCAAACCTGACCTGGCGGCCAGCGTCACGTCTCGTGGCGATCTTCGGTGCGAACGGCAGCGGCAAGACCAATCTTCTGGAGGCCGTGTCTCTCCTGGTACCCGGTCGTGGCCTGCGCGGCGCGCGGATCGGCGAGCTCGCGCGGCGCGGCCAAAGCCGTCCCATGTGGGCGGTCGCCGCCCGCTTCATGACACGGGATGGCGAGACGGAGATCGGTACCGGGACGCTACCCGAAGGCCCATCCGAGCGGCGTATCTTCCGCCTCGATGGCGCAACGCCGCGTGGCCAGGCAGAAATCGCCGCCAAAATCGCGGCGGTCTGGCTGACCCCTCAGATGGACCGCCTGTTCCAGGAAGGCGCCTCTGGCCGGCGTCGCTTCCTGGATCGGCTGGTATTCGCACTCGAGCCGGCCCATGCCCGGCAAATTGCGGCGCACGAAGCCGCCATGGTCAATCGCAATCGCCTGTTGGCGGAGGGCCACCCCGATGCTTCCTGGCTGGCCGGACTGGAGGACCAGATGGCTCGTCATTCGGTAGCTGCCACCGTGTCTCGCGCCGCACTTGTGGCCCAGCTGAATGCGGCAATGGCGACCAGCGCCAAGGACTTCCCGGCGGCCCGTATGACGCTGTCCTGCCCCATAGCGGACCGCCTTGCGAGCGTCCCGGCGCTGCAGGCTGAAGACTGGCTGCGCGACTGCCTCGCCGCCAGCCGGGCCCGGGATACGGCCGCGGGCTCGTCGTCGCTCGGCGCGCATCGATCGGATATGATGCTGGAGGATGCCGCAACCGGCCTTCCTGCGGCCCAGGCCAGCACCGGGCAGCAGAAAGCGCTCCTTATCGGCACCACCCTTGCCCATGCCATCCTGATCGAGCAGGTGCGCGGCTCCGCCCCGCTGCTGTTGCTGGACGAACCGGCGGTCCATTTGGATCCAACCCGGCGCCGTGCCCTGTTCGAAGCCCTGATCCATCTGCCCGCACAGGTACTGCTGACCGGCACCGATGCCGAGACCTTCCTCTCACTCGCGGACGCAGCCGAAGGGTTGGAAGTCGGTGGAGGAGAATTGCACCGAGACCCCCGGTTTAACCCATCCTGATCCGTAGTTTCGCTGGGCCTGCAGCGCCAGAGCGTATATATATCTATAGACACAATCCCATTCCCAGGAGTTCCCAGACGGCATGTCCGATAACGCCGCGCCTCAGCCTGTTCCGAATACGCCGAGCACAGCCGCGCCGAGCCCGAACGGGGACATGCACGAGCAAGATACCTATGATGCGTCCTCAATCTCCGTGCTCAAGGGTCTCGATGCCGTGCGCAAGCGCCCAGGCATGTATATCGGGGATACGGATGACGGCTCCGGCCTGCATCACATGTGCTTCGAGATCATCGATAACGCGGTTGATGAGGCCCAGGCCGGTTTCGCCAGCAATGTTTCGCTGACCTTGAACGGCGATGGCTCGGTGACCGTACGCGATGACGGTCGCGGTATCCCGACCGATATTCATGAGGAAGAGGGGATTTCCGCGGCCGAGGTGGTGCTGACCCGCCTACATGCCGGCGGTAAGTTCAACCAGAACTCCTACAAGGTCTCCGGCGGCCTGCACGGCGTTGGCGCGGCTGTCGTGAACGCACTGTCCGAATGGATGGAAGTACGTATCTGGCGCAATGGCCTGGAGCACTTCATCCGCTTCCGGCACGGCGATGCAGAAGCCCCTCTCTCCGTCGTCGGGCCATCCGACAAGCCGGGCGGCACGGAGGTGACGTTCAAGGCCAGCCCGCAGACCTTCACCCAGACCGAATACGACTACGCGATCCTCGAACGGCGCCTGCGGGAGCTCGCCTTCCTGAACTCAGGGCTCGCGATCACCCTACGCGATGAACGCCACGCCCCGGCGGTCGAAACACTGATGCGCTACGACGGTGGCCTTATCGCCTTCGTAGAATGGCTGGATCGGGCCAAAACACCGGTGATCGCCCAGCCGATCAGCCTGCGCACCGCCGATGACGCACTGGGAATCCGTGTCGAGTTCGCGTTGTCCTGGAACGACAGCTTCCATGAGACTATGCTGTGCTTCACCAACAACATCCACCAGCGCGACGGCGGCACGCATCTAGCCGGTTTCCGCCAGGCGCTGACCCGTGTCGTCACCAAATACGCCGAGGGTATGGGCAAAAAGGAAGGCCTTGCCCTGGTAGGTGACGACATGCGCGAAGGCATGACCGCCGTGCTGTCGGTCAAGGTCCCGGACCCAAAATTCTCCTCGCAGACCAAGGACAAGCTGGTCAGTTCCGAAGTGCAGCCCGTCGTGCAGGCTGCCGTGGCCGATGCCGTATCGCACTGGTTCGAAACCCACCCGAAGGAAGCCAAATCCATTATCCAGAAGGTGATGGACGCCGCCGCCGCGCGTGAGGCCGCTCGAAAGGCGCGCGACCTCACCCGCCGCAAGGGCGTGCTGGACGTCTCCACCCTGCCCGGCAAGCTCGCCGACTGCCAGGAGCGTGACCCCGCCAAGGCGGAAATCTTCATCGTCGAGGGTGACAGCGCAGGCGGCTCCGCCAAACAGGGCCGCGACCGCAAATTCCAGGCGATCCTGCCGCTGAAGGGCAAGATCCTGAACGTCGAGCGCGCGCGCTTCGATCGCATGCTGGGCAGTGCCGAAATCGGCACCCTGATCACGGCACTCGGCACCGGCATCGGCCGTGGCGAGCCGGAACAGGGCGGTTTCTCTGTCGAGAAGCTGCGCTACCACCGTATCGTCATCATGACCGACGCTGACGTGGATGGCTCGCATATCCGCACCCTGCTGCTGACGTTCTTCTTCCGCCAGATGCCGGAACTGATCGACCGCGGGCACCTCTACATCGCCCAGCCTCCGCTCTACCGGGCCAAGCGCGGCAACGACGAACGGTACCTGAAGGATGACCGGGCACTGGAGGAGTTCCTTCTCGACAAATCCTTGGGCGAGGCACGCCTATCCTATGCCGATGGCCGAGTGCTGGAAGGCGACGAACTGGTCGTGGAATCAAACTGGCTGCGGGAAGCCACGTTGCGGCTACGTCGCCTGTCTACGACCGCGCCAATCGCACTCCTGGAGCAAGCCGCCATCGCCGGCGCCCTGACGCCAGACATGGCCCGCGCCCAGGCTGCCGCGCAGCCTTTGGCAGCCCGGCTGGATGCGATCGCACCGCCATCGGAACGCGGCTGGAAGGTCGTGGCCGACGAA
Organism: uncultured Acetobacteraceae bacterium; assembly: GCA_903847525.1. GTDB lineage: Bacteria > Pseudomonadota > Alphaproteobacteria > Acetobacterales > Acetobacteraceae > PALSA-911. The sequence continues at coordinate 4,688 of CAINEA010001038.1, forward strand.
CGCGGTTTGACACTCGCTCGGGTGGTGCGCGGCGTGGCCGAGAAACACGCCCTTGATCCAGCTGCCCTGCGCAGTGCCGAGGCACGTTGGCTGGCCGAAAGGGCCGAAGGCTTGGGCGAACGCTTCGCCGAGCCCGCCAAGCTGAAATTCAACAACGACGAAAGTCCGGTCCAGGGGCCGGCTACCGCCTACGACCGTATTCTCGCCCACGGTCGGCGCGGATTGTCGATCCAACGCTTCAAAGGCCTCGGCGAAATGAACCCGGATCAGCTGTGGAAGACGACTTTGGACCCTTCCATCCGCACCTTGCTACAGGTGAAGGTCGGCGACGTAGAGGAAGCAGGCCAAGTATTCTCCACACTCATGGGGGATGTCGTCGAACCACGTCGGGAATTCATTGTCGGCAATGCCCTGAAGGTGGCGAATCTCGACGTGTAAAGCCGTTTTGCCCCGTTTCGGGAACAACAGTCTTGAAGCCCGGCGGATTACCAACGCCGGGCTTTCGTTTGCCCACATCAGCGTCGTTGAACTATCGATGATCAGAAGCATGGGAGAGTACGTACGATGAAGGATCTCGCAGGCAGAACCGCGGTCGTAACCGGCGGCGGCACCGGAATGGGCCGGGAACTCGTGCGTCAGTTGGTCGCCGAAGGTTGCAATGTGGCGATGTGCGACGTTTCTGCCGCGGCGATGGCAGAGACCAAGCGGCTATGCGAACTGGACCGCCTCGCACAAGGTTTGCGGATCACCATCCATCAGGCCGATGTGTCCGACGAAACGCAGGTACAGCGATTCCGCGACGCGGTAGCCGCACAGCAGGACACGGACCGCATTCATCTGCTGTTCAACAACGCCGGCATCGGCGGCGGCGGCAGCCTGTTCACCAGCGGCCGCGACGAGTGGGACAAGACTTTCAGCGTTTGCTGGGGAGGCGTGTACTACAACACACGCGCCTTCTTGCCCATGCTCCAGCGGGCCGACGCCGGCCATATCATCAATACCAGCAGCATTAATGGCTTCTGGGCCTCCGTCGGGCCGCACGTCCCGCACACCGCCTATTGCGCGGCAAAGTTCGCGGTCAAGGGCTTCACCGAAGCCCTGATCGCCGATTTGCGGGTGAATGCTCCGCACATCAAATGCTCTGTCGTGATGCCGGGACATATCGGAACCTCGATCGTCACGAATTCACTGAAAATCCTCGGTGACAGCGATTCTGAGGCACTTAGCCCAGCCGCCTTGTCGCAAGCGCGAGCACGGATCGCCGCGACCGGGCTCGACGTTTCAAGCATCTCCGACGCGGACATCGAAAAACTGGTGGCAAAACGGGCACGCCGGTTTCTCGAGGAAGCGCCGATGACCGCGGCGGCCGCAGCGACGATCATTTTGGACGGCGTCAAGGCGGGCCAATGGCGCATTCTGGTCGGCGATGATGCGCATATCATCGATGAGCGCGTCAGACAGGCGCCCGAGCGCGCTTACGATCTGGATTTCTTCGAGAGTTTTGCCGCGGACGTGGGATGGCGCCTGGGGCGCTGATTATCGGCTGGATGCCGAAAGCCCGCTGAGTCGAACCGCGGAGTTGCCTGCCACAACGAAAAGCCGGAGCATGCTCGCCACGCCTACCGACCACCATCTTGCAACGACCAGGAAACCCAGGAAATGCGAACGCAGGTCGGGATCGTCGGAGCGGGACCGGCCGGTCTGCTACTCTCGCATCTGCTGCATCTCGCGGGCATCTCCTCGATCGTCATCGACACCCGCTCGCGTGAGGCGATTGAAACGACAATCCGAGCCGGGGTTCTGGAACAAGGCACCGTCGATCTTATGGTCGAAACCGGCCTCGGTAATCGCCTCAAACGTGAGGGCTTCAACCATCAAGGATTCGAGCTACGTTTCGGCGGCAAGGGCCATCGCATAAATGTGCAGGCGTTGACCGGCGGGCGCATCATCACGGTCTATGCTCAGCACGAAGTCCTGAAGGACTTGATCCACGCGCGCCTTGCCGCCGGCGCCGACATTCGCTTTGGGGTAAGCCAGACCAGCGTGCACGGGATCACCGATGAGCATCCGCTGATCCATTTCATCGATGAGTGCGGCCAACCACAGCAGATCCGCTGCGACTATATCGCGGGCTGCGACGGGTTCTTCGGGGTCTGCCGGCAGGCGATCCCCGAACCGATCCGCGAGGAATATTTCCGAGTCTATCCGTTCGGCTGGTTCGGCATCCTTTGCAATGCCCCAGCCTCCTCGAACGAGTTGATCTACGCCCGCCACGAACTGGGCTTTGCCCTGATCAGCACCCGATCCGCGCAGGTCCAGCGGATGTACTTCCAATGCGACCCAGACCAGCGACCAGATGCCTGGTCAGACGACCGGATCTGGGCCGAGTTGCAAACCCGGACCGCCGGCGATGGCTTCATGCTGAAGGAAGGCCCTATCTTCCAAAAGAACGTGGTGGCGATGCGCAGCTTCGTCTGCGAGACCATGCGTCACGGCCGCTTGTTCCTGGCCGGCGACGCCGCCCACATCGTCCCGCCCACGGGCGCCAAGGGCCTGAACCTCGCCGTCAACGACATCTTCATCCTCGCCCGCGCCCTGGCTAGCAGTTACGCGACTGATTCTACAGAACTACTGGATCTCTATCCGGCAACGGCGCTGCGCCGGATCTGGCGGGCGCAGCATTTCTCCTGGTGGATGACCACCCTGCTGCATCGCTTCGAAGATGCCACCCCATTCGACCGCAAACGCCAATTGGCCGAACTGGAATTGGTCACCCATTCGATATCCGCAGCAACCACACTGGCGGAAAACTATGCCGGCACGCCATTGGGATAGGCGCCAAAGCTAAACGGCGAGCTTTCTAGCCAATGGATGGTGCGCCTCGACCAGCCGCTGCAACCGTTCCGCCAAGACATGCGTGTAAATCTGCGTTGTGGCGATGTCGGCATGCCCCAGCAGCAATTGCAGGCTCCGCAGATCCGCCCCGCGCGACAGCATGTGCGATGCGAAGGAATGCCGCAGGACATGCGGCGATACCCGAGCGGGATCGATCCCTGCGTCCATCGCGACCTGCTTCAACATCAACGCAAAACCTTGCCGGGTCATCGCCTGGCGCGGGTCGCGTCCGGGAAACAGCCACGGGCTGACATTCCTGGCATCGCCATCCTTGCCGCCAGCGTCTGCCTGCCCTTTGACATAGGCCTCGGCCGCCTCCTTCGCCGCGTCCGATAGCGGCACAATCCGCTCCTTGCCGCCCTTACCGCGCACGAGCAGCACCGCAACATCGCCAGCCAATGCGCCCCGCCTCAGGGACAATAGCTCGGACACGCGCAGTCCCGTCGCGTACAAGATTTCCAATGCCATGCGGGCAACCAGGCCCTGCTGGCCGGCCCGCGCCATTCCCGCCAACAGAAGCGCATCCACCTCATGTTCCGTCAGGTATTTCGGCAGCGAGCTCGGCAAACCTGGACTTTCCAGCTGCATTGTCGGATCGTCCGGTCGTACCCCCTCGCGCAACAAAAACCGGAAAAATTGACGCAGCGCAGATAAACGCCTTGCCGCCGTGCGCGCCGACAGGCCGGCCTGCGTCAACCCCGCCATATAGGTTTGCAGCGTGAATGCATCAGCCCCGGATGGTCCAACTTTCCGGCTGGCCGAAAATGCAGCAAGATCGTCCAGGTCGGCACCGTACGCTGCCAACGTATTCTGCGCCGCCCCCCGTTCAGCCGCCAACATCTCCAGAAACGCCTCGACGTGACGATCCTGGGATATTGGCCGATCGGCAGCCATTCAACCGCTCTTGAACTGATCGTTCGGCAGAACTTTTTCTACCGGCTGTACATGCGGGGTCGGCGGAAACGCGCCAAGAAACAGCGCGCCCGCTCCGCACAGCACCAAGACAACCAGAACAATGACTAAAAGAATTCGGCTCATTGGGGCGAAGACGACTCCGTGGCGCCGAGCCAATTTGGCCTGCGCATGCCCGGCTGTGCTAGCCTCCAGCGTCATGTCACGCAACACCGCTCTTCGAGAGACTATCCGTCTTGGCCAGCCCGACGGGGCAGAGCCTGGCCCCCTGCCTGCCGCGCTGGCAGGGCGCAGCGTTGTACTCGTCGGCTTGATGGGAGCTGGTAAGACCTCCATCGGCCGCAGGCTGGCTGCCCGGCTGGGCATGCCGTTCTTCGATGCCGACGCTGAGATCGAACTGGCTGCCGGTCGAACCATCCCGGAAATCTTCGCCCGCTACGGCGAGGCAAGCTTCCGCGACGGCGAACGCCGAGTCATCCGCCGCCTGCTCTCAGGCGAACCGGTCGTCCTGGCCACCGGTGGCGGTGCTTTCATGGACGATCAGACCCGCGACGCCACACGACGCGATGCCGTTTCCGTCTGGCTGCGCTGCACGTTGCCGGTCCTTGTCCGCCGCGTCGCAGGGCGCGATAATCGACCGTTATTGGCCGGCGGTGATGCGGAGAAAATTCTCCGTGATCTGATGGACCGGCGTTACCCGATATATGCGGAGGCTGACCTGATCGTGGATTGCGGCGATGAAAGCCTGGACCACAGCACCAACGCGGTGATGCAAACATTGCTTTCCTGGACCCCACCGCGGCGCCTGTCGGTGCAGCTTTCCACAACACAGTACGACGTCGTGATAGGCCGGGACCTGCTAGCCCGCGCCGGCGCGTTGCTAGCCCCTCGGCTTCAACAAAAGCGCGTGGTCGTGATCACAGACGAACATGTAGCCGGTCTGCACCTTTCGACCCTGCTGAAAGGCCTGGCGGAAACCGGCATCGCGGTCAGCCAGATCGTCGTACCACCGGGTGAGGCGTCGAAGAATCTTGACGAGTACGGCCGGGTTACCGACGCCTTGCTCGAGGCCAAGGTTGAACGGCGGACAACCATCATCGCTCTGGGCGGCGGTGTGGTCGGTGATCTCGCCGGTTTTGCGGCCGCCACAACGTTGCGAGGCCTGCCCTTCGTTCAGATCCCGACCACGCTTCTCTCCCAGGTGGACAGTTCTGTCGGTGGCAAAACCGGCATCAACACACCCCGTGGCAAGAACCTGCTCGGCGCATTTCACCAGCCGCGCATGGTTCTCGCTGACACCGGTACCCTGGCCACCCTGCCGCGCCGCGAACTTGCCGCCGGCTATGCCGAGATCGTCAAGGCGGGGCTGATTGCGGATCCAGAATTCTTTGAATGGTGCGAGACCCACGGTGCCGCGGTGATCGGGGGCGACGCAGATGCTCAGGCCGACGCCATTCGCCAAGCCTGCGCCTTCAAGGCACGCGTGGTCGGCGACGACGAACGCGAAGAAAAGGCCAATGATGGTCGTGCGCTGCTCAATCTGGGGCACACTTTTGGGCACGCGTTGGAAGCGGAATACGGCTACGGTGGCGGCTTATTGCACGGCGAAGGGGTGGCGGTCGGTCTTGGCCTGGCCTTCCGCCTTTCCGCCCGCCTCGGCCTTTGCCCGCAGGACGACGCGGACCGCGTCGTGGCGCATATCGGCGGTCTTGGACTTCATGCCGAACTGCGCACCCTGAACCGACGCTTCTCTGCCGCGAGCCTCGTCAACCACATGCGTCGCGACAAGAAGATGCAAGACGGGGCCCTGAAATTCGTCCTTGTTCACGGCATCGGCCAGGCCTTTACCTCCTCGAATGTCGAGGAGGGGACAGTGATCGACCTTCTGCGCCTCGAAGGCTGTGACCCGTGAAGGTTTGCGCCCGTCCTGGTGCAGCGGTATATAATTCTGCTGCACTGCACAATTCAGCCAAATCCGTGGCGGAGCGTCGTTATGCCCTTAAGCCTCCCTGTTGCCCGCGAACTCTCACACACCCGAGCCATTGTCATCCACGGCTACCGCCGCTTCGACGGGCTGTACGACATCGAGGCGTCGCTGACCGATACCAAGGCCTATGGCTTTCCCAATGAAGAGCGGGGTTTTATCGCCCCCGGTGAACCTCTGCACGGCATGTTCATGCGGATCACCGTGACCGAGGACATGATGATCACCGCCTGCGAGGCGTCGTCGGACCACACGCCGTATGCAATCTGCCCAAGCGCTGCTCCCAATTTTGCCCGCCTCGCAGGACTCAAGATCGGTCGCGGCTTCCTGAAGGACGCAAACCTGCGGATCGGCGGCACGCATGGCTGTACGCATCTGCGCGAATTACTGCAGCAGATGGCCACAACCGCCTTCCAGACGATCAACCCGCACCGCGCGAAACGCGACACCGATGCGGCAAAAAAGCCGGGGGAAACCGTTAGCGGAGAGACCCTGGACGCCAAAATCACTGAACGCTGGGGAGGCCCCCCTGCCATTCTCGGCACCTGCATCGCATATGGCGCGACCAGTCCGGTTGTCGAACGGCGTTGGCCGCATCTCTACACCGGCGCCGCATCGTTACCGGTTCCGTCCGATGATGTAGCAATGGCAGCGGCCGGTGACGATTAACGGAGTTGATTAGGCGACACTGCCTTCGATAACGCGATTGCTCTTGGATGGTCCGGGCAACTCGCGCTCCTGCCCCCCATGATCCGCCATCCCACCATCAGCCAAGGCGCGGAAATACTCGACAATGAAGACCCGCACTCCGCTGGTGCGGCCGCCAGGCCTTTCCGTCGTGGCACAGACTGCCGTGTCCGCGCGCGGATATTGGCGGCGCTGGGCCTCGATCCTGCGAATCAGAGCCCCAGTGTCGATGTGTTCTCGCCGACATATTTCGCGCAACGCATCCCATAACTCCGGCTCCAGGCGCATGCTCGTCCGGCCATTCTCTCCGACCACATTGCGATTGACCAATCTGCTGCCCGGCATCTGTTTAGCTCCATGCATGTCGTAGCCGGAGTGAGCCAGCGTCAGGTTAAACAACGGTTCCGATGGGGAGGATTTGTGGCTGCATGGTCGCAAAATTGTCAAACCGGCAATGGTCCGTCCTTCAGGCGCTCCATTGCGAAGCGGCTAGTCACGTTGCGCAACGGCACCGCTGCAATCAATCGCCGGTAGAATTCATCGTAGGCCGCAATATCCGCGACAACCACATGCAGCAAATAATCCACATCACCACTCATTCGCCACGCATCGACAATCTCCGGCATGCCGGCCACGACCGCGGCAAAGCGTTCAAGCCATTGGCTTGAGTGATCGGCGGTCTCCACCGCTACAAAAACCGACACCGGCACCCCAATCTTGGCGGGATCCAATAGTGCGACTCTGCGCAGGATGATGCCATCCTGTTCCATCCGCCGGATCCGCTTCCAACAAGGCGTCGGCGTCAATCCAACCTTTTCCGCGACCTCTGCCAGCGACAATGAGGCATCTTCCGCCAACAGCCGCAAAATGGAGCGGTCAAGCCGGTCCAACTCCTTATTATCCGCCATACACAAATCCCTTTTCGATTCTAAGGCACATTAGATTTTCCTTCTTCCATTTGACAAGAATGACAGCACCTAGAGTAATTAATTCTCTCCGCACCGGAACTTACCCATATGCACCTGATATCTGCGGCTTCTGTCCGCGACGTTCAGGCTTGCTTGCCGCGCGACAATCAAGTTGGGAAGCGCATTGCCTCGCCTGAAACGCTCCCCTGAGCTGACCTGTTGCCTCATTTAACTTGCTCCCCAGCGATGTGTATCGGCGGGGGCGAACATGGGACAAATCAGTATGGCGACACGAGACGAGTTAGTGGTTGCGTTGACGGGACGTTACGCTATCGGAGGCTCCTGTCTGGTGAGGGTGGGTCGGACAACCCGAAGCCTCTCAGACAGGAGACCGTCTCGTCGAAGTCAGCCGCGAAACGCTACCGCGTAGCGGTTTCGTTCAATGCTGGGCGACATGGCCCCGGAATTCGCAGCCAAACTTCGGGAAGGTCGCACCGTGGCGATCCGGATCAACTAGTTATGGTCCATAGATTTCGTGCACGATCAACTCGCAACGGGCCGGACGATCCGGCGATCTAGCCGAAAAGGTGTCCCGGGCGCCGAAGTCGGCTAGTTTTAACGCTGTCCTCCTAATAGGCGAAAGCGGAGGGCCCCTAGCCTCGGCGTGCGGTCTCATGGGCATGATGGCCCGAATGCCGGCCGTGCAAACTTGGCCGGCCTCCGTTGATCGCGTTTAAGTTGGCAAATACGGCACCGGGACGAAAAACCGTCCGCCGACCGTTTTCAACGCGTTGTTCTCACTCTCCAACGCCGCAGCCCGAAGCGCGATCAACAGCTGGCCGGCGACGGTGTGGCGCCAAAACCACCAATCGATCTGGCGGGCCGAGGGGGAATCGCCATCCGCCTGCACGGCTTCGCCGTAAAGCGCTTTCAGATCATCGGCCATGAAACGCAGGGCGAGAGCCGCGGTGTCATGTGAGGGCACCGTCGGCAAAGCACCATTGAGGAACGAGGTGGCGAATACCGGCCAGGCCTCGGGCGGCTGGCCGGCAAGGCCAACCGTCGTGCGGCCGAACCGCATTTTGAACCGCTCCCATACCGGTAATACCTTATGAAGTTCACCTCGGAACGCGGCCTCCCAGGCTGCCTGCTCGTGACAGACAGCCGGCGCGGGCAATTCTACGGCGGGGATCCAGTCTTTGCGATCGAGCCAGCTTGGGTTGTCGTCCGGAAAATGTTCCAGGATGACCGGCCCATCGGGGCGTTCCAACAGGCGTAACGCCTGCAGCAACACGCGGTTCTGGAACATTGGATCGTTTGGCTCGCCCAGGGGACGTCCGAGCATGAATGGCGTCATCACCGCCCGTGGCGGGCGCGTCTTCTCGACTTGCGGCAAAGCCAAGGCCAAAACCGTCGCCGGCAGGCCCCGTTCTTCCAGCATATGTGCCATCGCGCTCACGGCGCGGGTGCACAGCGGTCAAACAGGGGCGAGAATGACGGCGTTTACCTTTTCGGCGTACATCGCGGCGGCGATGCCGTCCGCGGATTCCACCATCGCGATGGGGTCGGTCGAGCCCATCACCGTGTAATGTGTGTCCGCCACGCTTCCGATCACGCCCTCGGCGGCCAGATCGCGAAGTCTATCGATCGGGAAGACCACGTTGATGTCGCGCTGAAATCCCGCCCGATCAAAGTTGATCGACACGTGACTC
>CAINEA010001039.1 GCA_903847525.1 uncultured Acetobacteraceae bacterium
AAGGGCTAGCCCTTAGCGGGGTCCAGGGGCAGAGCCCCTGGCCTTCCTTCCCTTCTCCCGATCGCTCCGGCGCCGCTTTCCACCGGCGGCAGGCGCGGGCATAACCGCGCCATCATGACACCGAACATTGTTTCCGCCCTGCTTCCCCTGCTGCGCTGGATGGATCCGGAGCGGGCGCATCTGCTCGCGTTGCGGGCGCTGCGGCTGGGGCTGGCCGGCAGCGCGGCGGACGGGGACGATCCGGCGCTGGCGGTGGAGGCGATGGGGCTGCATTTTGCCAACCCGATCGGCCTGGCCGCCGGGTTCGACAAGAACGCGGTGGCCGCAGCGGCGCTGATGCGGCTGGGGTTCGGGTTCGTCGAGACCGGAACCGTTACCCCGCGGCCGCAATTCGGCAATCCGCGGCCGCGGCTGTTTCGGCTGGAGGCGGACCGTGCGGTGATCAACCGCAACGGCTTCAATAATGACGGCCTGCAGGCTTACCTGGAACGGCTCGGGGCAGTGCCCCGCGGTCCGGTGCCTTTGGGCGCCAATGTCGGGATCAACAAGGACAACGCGGACCCAGAGCGGGACTATCCGTTGCTTATCGCCGCGGTTGCCGGGCGGGCCGACTATATCGTGATCAACGTGTCCTCCCCGAACACGCCCGGGCTGCGCGATCTGCAGGGCGAGGCACGCCTGGCCGCGATCCTGGCCGCGGTGAACCGGCAGGCGCCGAACCGCCCGCCCCTGCTGGTGAAGATCGCCCCGGATCTGGCCGACGAGGGGATCGCCGCGGTGGTGGAAACCTGCGTTGCCGGCGGCGTGCAGGGGCTGATCGTGTCCAACACGACGATTTCCCGTCCGCCCGGTCTGCGCTCGGCGAATGCCACGCAGGCCGGGGGATTATCGGGCGCGCCGCTGTTCGCGCGGTCCACCCGGGTGCTGGCGAAAACCTTTCTGCTGTCGCGTGGCCGGCTGGTGCTGATCGGCGCCGGAGGCGTGCGCAGCGGCGCGGATGCGTTCCGCAAAATCCAGGCCGGCGCCAGCCTGGTGCAGCTCTACAGCGAACTGGCCTATGCCGGCCCGGCGCTGATCCCCCGCCTGAAGCAGGACCTGCTGGTCTCGTTGCGCCAGGCCGGCTTTGCCGGCGTGCGCGATGCCGTCGGCACCGACGCGAAGAACCTTGCAGGAGTTGTCTGATGGATTTCCTACCCGCTTTCTCCCCGCTCGCCGGGCGCTATGACGGCTTCATCGTCGACCTCTGGGGCGTCGTGCATGACGGGGTGAAGCCCTATCCCGGCGCGGTGGACTGCCTGACGCGGTTGCGCGATGCCGGCAAGCGGGTGGTGATGCTGTCCAACGCGCCGCGGCGGAATCATGCGGCGCAGTCCTCGATGCGGCGGATGGGCATTCCCGACGATCTGTACACCGACATCCTGACCAGCGGCGAGGCGGTGTATCGCCATTTGCGCGATCGGCCGGATGCGTGGTGGCAGGGGATCGGCACGCGGGTTTTCCACCTGGGGCCGGACCGTGACCGCAATGTGCTGGAGGGGCTGGACCTGATGCAGGTCGCCACGCCTGTCGAGGCGGAGTTCGTGCTCAACACCGGCCCGGACGATCATCGCAATCCCTCCGACATGGCGGAGTTCGAGCCGGTGCTGGCGGAGTGTTATGCGGCCGGGCTGAAGATGATCTGCGCCAACCCCGATCTGGAAGTGATCCGGGACGGCGTGCGCGTGCTGTGCGCGGGGTCGCTGGCGGTGCGCTACCAGGAAATGGGCGGCGATGTCCGTTCGTTGGGCAAGCCGGACCCGGCGATCTATGGGCCGGTGTTTCGGATGCTGGATCTGCCTGCGGACCGGGTGATGGCGGTGGGTGACTCGCTGCGCACCGATATCGCCGGTGCGGCGGCGGTGAATGTGGCGGCGTGCTGGGTGCTGGGCGGGCTGCATGGCGAGGCGCTGGCGGGGGATACCTCCCGGGCCCGCGCCGCGGCTGCCTCGGCCGGATTGGATCCGGCGGCGGCGATCGCGGGTTTCGGCTGGTAGGCGGGGCGCCGGCTACATCTTCTTCTGCACATCCTCGGCGCTCTTGGTGATGGCCTTGCCACCGGCGCTGACATCCTGACCCATGCCGGACATCGTGTTGCAGGCCGCGAGCGACAGCACGGCGCCGGTCAGCAGCAGTGCCGCCAAAACACGGTGCGCGGCCAGATGTTTCAATGCACGCATTGGGGGCTCCCATTCGGTTTCTGCCGCCCGGCCGGCGGTGATCGGCGCCGGCCAGAGGTGACTGCGAGCTATGGAATCGTATCCGCCGGCGTCGCGCAAGCCGTTATTCCGCTATGCGGCGCACCGTAAAGCGGTGCGAGGATGCGATTTTCTTTGACGGAGCGCCCGGCAAGGTCATCATGGCCGGATTGACGAAGTGGAGGATCGTGCGGTGCGCTCACGTGTCTGTCCGTTTGTCCGAGCCATCGGTGGCAGCCTGTTCCATTCGTTTGGGGTGGGGCTGTTTGGCCTGATGCTGGCATTGTCCGTTCTCCCGGCTGCGCGCGCGGCGGAGCATGTGGACCTGGCGCTGGTGCTGGTGACGGATGTTTCCCGCAGCATCGACGATGCCGAATTCGAATTGGAAAAGCAGGGCTATGCGGTGGCGTTCACCGATCCGCGCGTGCTCAAGGCGATCCGAAACGGGGCGCTGGGTGCCATATCGGTCACCTACGTGGAGTTCGCCGGCGCCTATGAGGTGCGCACGGTGATCGAGTGGACGGATATCCATGATGAGGCGTCCGCCCAGAGTTTCGTCGAGCGCCTGAAGGCGGCGGGCCGATCGTTCTGGGGACGCACGTCGATCTCAGCGGGGATCGACCAGGCGGTCCGGTTGCTCGCCGAGAGCGGCATGGAGGCGACCCGGCGAGTGATCGATGTTTGCGGCGACGGCACCAACAATGCCGGGCGGGAGGTATCCGAGGCGCGTGACGCGGCGCTGGATGCGGGCATCGCCATCAATGGGTTGGCGATCATCAACGATCATCCGGTGTCCTGGACCTTCGCGCATGTTCAGCCGCCGGGCGGGCTGGCGAAATACTACCGGGAGAACGTGACCGGCGGCCCCGGCAGCTTCGTGCTGGAAGTGCATGACTTCCAGAGTTTCGGTGAGGCGATGACCCGCAAGCTGGTCAGCGAGATCGCGGGCCTGTCCCCGCAGAATGTGACCGGACCCTGGGCCAGCCTGACGGCGCAATAGATCATGATGACTTCAGATCGCTTCACCTAAAGTCGTGACCATGATCGTTAAGCAATGAGTTGATGAGAGCGGGATGGCTGTTTCTATCGACAGTCATACCGCTCCAACGCGGTGCTCAGGCCATCAGGGCGGTTGCGCTCAGGAGGAAATCCGCCAGCGCTCCGATCGCGAACGCGATCTGGACCCGCGCGCCACCCCGCATGCGGTAGATCCGCCGGGCGGTATCCAGGATGGCGTTCTCGTTCTGCGCGCGCAGGTCGATGGTCAGCAGCATCTGGTCCGCGGGTTGCAGATGCTCGCCGAACAAGGCATCGATGCGGGGATCCTTGCTGGGTGGGCGGTTTTTGGCGCTGCCGTGTAGCAGTCCGGCGGCGATGCGGCCTCCGCGCAGCGTGGCTGTGCCGGTCTCGAAATGCAGGTTGGGAGCAAGCTTGCCAGCCAGGCGCCGCGCCAGCTTCACGCTGTCGAGGCGTATGGCCGGGTGATGGTGATCCGGGAAAAAAACCGACCCGGCGAAGCGCTGGGAGAGTTGGCGCAGGCTGCGGAACCA
>CAINEA010001040.1 GCA_903847525.1 uncultured Acetobacteraceae bacterium
CGCCGCAATGCTCGCCGAGCAACCGGTCTTCCACAATACTTTCGCGGCTATCTGAGAATGAGGGGAGTCTTGAGGGCGCTGACAGCAGGATCCGGATGGCGAGCGCGAGTTGTGCACTGCGGGCTTCTGCCTTGGTGGGCGTGACGACGCGGCAGGCCTGGTCAAATAGCTTGGCGGGGAGATCGAGGAGCGCGGCAAGGATGCGCCGATCCTCGAACTGCTGCAAACGACGCTTGTTCTTCGGGGTCATCCCGCGATCGTCGGGCGCGAGATCCTGGCAGTGGTTGGTCAATAACGTGATGGCAGGCTCATCGGCCTTCACCCAGTAACGGGCGATCGTGAGCAGGAGGTAGGCCATCATGTGGTTCCGCGGCGTGTTCTTCTCACCGGCGCGCGCCCACAGCACCGTCAACCCCGCGGTTGCGGCATCGACATCAACCAAGTCGGCGAGGTTGCGGATCATCGAGCGATCATGGCCACTCTCGACCAACGCCGTCGCAAATTGCCGGATTTGCAGCTTCTTGGCGATGATGGTGGCAGGGCGAAGTACTGGGCCATCGCTGTTGCGGTTGAACGAGGCACGGGGATGAGGACCGAGATATGCATCGACATCGCAAGCGAAGCTGTCGGGGAAGGCGCTCCATGGCAGAGAAGGGTTCTGGCGAAAGGAAGCGATGGTGAGGGCAACAGGCGGCCAGCCTGGGACGATTTCCATCGCCGCATTCCATGCCCGGCCAGCGCTTTGTTGCGTCTCACGCGGACTGCGCATCAGGCAATGTGCATCCAGGTCACGAAAGAATTTCTCATAGATGGGCTGATCGACGGCAGTCGCAGCTACGCCATGCGCGCTGCAGTATTTTGCAAAGCGCGATAGGCCGCGATGGAACGGCCGCGCCTCGGGCTTGCCGAGAAGTGTCTGCCAATCGGGGAGCAACTCCCCTTGCGACCGGGCCGGAATAACCTGTGGATCGAGCAGGACGAGTGCCTGACGGAGCAGGCTTTTGACATTGCGCCAGCGGTTGCCGGACACGCCGGCGGCAACCGGCATCGCCCGGTTGACGAGTTCGCGCAGTTCCTCCGCGGTGACAGGGATCAAGTGGGGTTCACGATTGAGCACTCGGGCGAATGTTTTGAGTGCCGAGACGATCTCGCGCTGCCGGTCCTGCGGAACATCAGGGTGATCCGTGACCAGGCCGATCAGGCTGGCGATGGTCGCTTTTAGGAGGCTGGAAGGAGCTTTCAGAGTGGACATTGGTGGTCACCTTTTGCCATGAGTGGTATTTATTGGAATATAGTGAGAACATCAACTATAAAAATAGGTTCAATTTTTACCGACATTGTCACTATACACAAGTAAGCGGTAGACATTACTGGACAATAACACCCATCGATGCCCTCCCTATTGGCTAGCGCGGTCGAGGTAGGTGCGAAGGTCGTTTTCGCTAACCCGCCACCCGTGGCCGACGCGACGTGCAGAAAGGGCGTGGCTGGCGATCAAACGGCGGACCGTCTTGGTGGATAGGCGAAGATGCTCGGCGATCTCGGGGATCGTGAGTAGCCGTGGTAGGCGCGTGTGGGGATTGGTCATATTGGCTGTTCCTTGTCGGCCGCATTTGGAATGGGGACAGCTCTGCGGCAGCCAGACGCGCGAGCCGGCGGGCAAAGTCCCGTTCTGCTACGTCGATGGGGCCCAGACAGGCAGATATGTCGTTGAGGCTAGGCCGTGTGGACGGAATCCCTGACATGCTTTTTTGACGGGTTCCCGAATCGGGTTTTGTTCGAATCACTGCGTGA
>CAINEA010001041.1 GCA_903847525.1 uncultured Acetobacteraceae bacterium
CATCCCGCTATCGCTCGAGGGCGCGGGCTATCGCGCCGGCCCCTTCCTGGCCGCCCGGGTACGCCGCATCTTTCCGGTGTTCCTTGCGGTGTTCCTGGGCTCCCTGGCAATCCAGCCGATCCTGATCGACTACAGCGCGATGCCGTGGATCGTCCCCGACAGCCATGCCCGGCGCATATGGGCCGGCGGCTGGCCATCGGACTGGGCCGGCAACATCGCGGCGCACCTGACCATGACCCATGGCCTGTTCCCCGACGGGGCCTGGCCACACGTCTATCTCGGCTTCCTCGGCGCGGCCTGGAGCCTGTCGACGGAATGGCAGTTCTATCTGCTGATGGTGCTCGCCGCCCGGCCCGGGCGGGAATGGACCCTGGCTTCGGGGCTGATCGCCCTGGCGGTCCTGGCCCTGGCATGGACGCAACTCGCTCCGGAGCCCTGGCGCTTCAGCCGGGCCTTCCTGCCGAACAAGGCACATTTCTTCGCCCTCGGCATCGCCAGCGCTGCCCTGCTGCGGGAGCGTTTGCCGATCTGTACCCAGCGGATGCGCTTCGGCGCGATCCTCGCCGCGACACTGGCCATTTGCCTGGCCGGCGGACCGGGCAAACTGGCGGCGCCATTGATCTGGACGCTCTGCCTTGGCGCGCAGATGCAGGCCGGACCCTGGATGCAGCCGATTTCGGCGATGCTGCGCACACGCCTCCTGCTTTGGCTGGGGGCGATTTCTTATTGCCTGTATCTCGTCAACGAGCCGATCCAGAAGCTGCTCGGCCTGGGCCTGGCACGCGTGGCGGGCGGCGACGGCAGCTTTTTCACCTGGCTCTGGGTGCCGCTCGCGACGCTGCTGCCGATTGCCGGCGCCTGGTGGCTGCACAGAACGATCGAGCAACCTGTGCTGCGGTTCGGCAAACGGCGCGCCGGGCGCCAAGACGGCGACGAAATCGGACCGCCCGAAATGCGCGCTGCCCTGAATTCGCCATCACCCGGTCCTATATCTCCCGGTATCTGACCTGCGGCAGTACGGCTTCCGCACGCCAGGCCTTGCCCGTCGAGGCCTCAATGGAGGCCCCCGTCGAATCCCCGGAGTTGCCGCCATGCGCCCTATCCGTCGTTTGATTCCCCTCGTCCTCGGACCCATCGCCCTCGCGGCATGCGCGGTGCCGCCACCGGCGGGGCCGAGCGTCATGGCGCTGCCCGGTGAGGGAAAGAGCTTCGAGGCCTTCCAGCAGGACGATATGATCTGCCGGAACTACGCGTTCCAGATGAGCGGCGGCGAGCAGGCGGCCAACGCCGGCACGGATCGGGCTGTCGGCAGCGCAGTGGTCGGTACCGCGCTCGGCGCCGCCGCGGGCGCGGCGCTCGGCTCCCTGAGCGGCCAGATGGGTGCGGGGGCCGCGATCGGTGGCGCCACCGGGCTGCTGGTCGGCAGCGCCGCCGGCGCAGGCAGCGCCCAGGCCTCGGCCGCCGGGCAACAGCAGCAATATGACGCGACCTATACCCAGTGCATGTATTCCAAAGGAGATTCAGTCCAGTCGGCACCGCCCATGGCAGCCTATGGCGGCTATGGCGGCTATGGCGGCTATGCCGGAGGCTACCCGGTCTATGGCGGCTACTATGCGGCACCGCCGGTGGTCTACGCTCCGCCCATCGTCGTCGGCGGTGGCTGGGGTTGGGGAGGCGGTTGGGGTGGTGGCGGCTGGAACCGTGGTTGGAACCACGGCTACGGCGGCGGCTGGCATGGCGGGGGATATGGTGGCGGCTATGGCGGCGGCTGGCACCGCTGAGCGCCAATCGTCAGGCCTTGCGGATGAACTGCCAATACAGCGGCTGCCGGCCAGCGCGTAACGCCTTCGCCTCATAGCGGGTCGGCTGCCAGTCCTCCGGACGCCCCTGCGCCGGCGGTGCGATCTCGAACCCTTCCTGGCGGGCCATCACATCCGTCACCCAGGCCTGATAGGTCGGATCGTCGCTCGCCACCCGCCATTCCGCACCCGGCTTCAACACGCGCGCCAATTCGGCGATCCGCTCCGGATGGACGAACCGGCGCTTGGCGTGGCGCGCCTTCGGCCAAGGATCGGGGAACATCAGGAACAGCCGGTCCAGGCAGGCATCCGGCAGCATGCGCAGCAGAATGCGCGCGTCTTGCGTCCACAGCCGCAGATTGGCGGGCAGCGCGGCGGTTGCGGGATCCCCCTCCGGCACGAGACGCGACAGCAGGGAACAGATGCCGTTCTCGAACACCTCGCAGGCAATCAGGCCGGCCTCGGGATGCGCCTCGGCCTGGGCGACGGCATGTTCCCCGCCGCCGAAGCCTATCTCCAGGCATAGCTGCCCGCGGTCCGGAAAGGCCGCCGCGGGGGCGCCGGCCAAGGCCGGATCGAATGCCAGGCGCGGCAACGCCACTTGCAGCAACAATTCCTGGCGCGGCCGCAGGCTATGCCCGCGTGCCCTGCCGTACAGGCGGTCCGGCTGTGGTTTAACGCTCATTCAGGCCGCGCAAGGGCCCGAAGGCCCCTGCGTCACGCTCATCGGCCGAAGGCGGATTTCAGACTGGGGACCAGGTCGGTCTTTTCCCAGGTGAACGTGCCCTTCTCCAAATCCGGCTCGCGGCCGAAATGGCCATACGCCGAGGTCGGCACATAGATCGGCCGGTTCAATTGCAGATGCTCGCGGATGCCGCGCGGCGACAGGTTCACCAGTTCACGCAGCGTGGCTTCGAGCTTCGCCTCCGACACATCCTTGCCGGTTCCGTGCAGATCCACATAGACCGACAGCGGATGCGACACGCCGATCGCGTAGCTGATCTGGATGGTGCAGCGCTCTGCCAACTCCGCGGCCACAACGTTCTTCGCGAGGTAGCGGCACACATCGGCGGCCGAGCGGTCCACCTTGGTCGGGTCCTTGCCGCTGAACGCGCCGCCGCCATGCGGGGCCGCACCGCCGTAGGTGTCGACGATGATCTTGCGCCCGGTCAGCCCGCAATCGCCGTCCGGCCCGCCGATGACGAACTGCCCGGTCGGGTTGACGTAGAATTCCTTCTCGGCCGGCATCCAGCCCTTCGGCAGGCTGCTCTCGACCAGCGGCCAGAGCATCTGCTTGATCTTGGACTGCTCCATGCC
>CAINEA010001042.1 GCA_903847525.1 uncultured Acetobacteraceae bacterium
CGCCGCAATGCTCGCCGAGCAACCGGTCTTCCACAATACTTTCGCGGCTATCTGAGAATGAGGGGAGTCTTGAGGGCAGGCGGCGGCGCCGGCCAGCATCGGGTAGGTCGGATGCACCCCGAGGAGCTGCCCCAGCGAAACGCAGGCCCCGGCCGCCAGCGCCGCCACGGCATACAGGTCGCCGCGCAGCACGAACGGCACCTGGCCGGCCAGCAGATCGCGCGCGATGCCGCCGCCAATGCCGGACAGCATACCCAGCGTGGCTGCCATCACCGGATCGATGCCGTAATTCAGCGCCTTCTCGGTGCCGGTGACCGCGAATAGCGCCAGGCCCACCGCATCGCACAGCGACACGTCGCGCCGGTGCGAGTGCACGAACGGATAGACAAAGAACGTCAGCAGACCGCCTGCCATGGCGATGGCCAAGGTGTGCCAGCTGGCGATGGCGTCGGGCGGCGTTGCGCCGATCAGCAGGTCGCGGGTGATGCCGCCGGTTACCGCGGCGACGAAGGATAACAGCAGCACGCCGAACAGATCGAACTTCTTCTGCACCGCCAGCAGCCCGCCGCTGAGCGCGAAGACGAACGAGCCGAGCCCGTCCAAGGTGGCGAGCAGAACCGGAGCGTATTGCGCGCCAGGGACCAATCAGGCCACCACGCTGGCCGGCAGGTGCAGGCTGGTCAGCACATGCCCCACAGCCAGCGCCGCCGCGGCCTGGCAGGGCTCGATCACCGGCACGCCGCATTCCGCCTCGACCGCCGCGCGGTGATGCGCCATGCCGGTACAGCCCAATATGACCGTCTCGGCGCCGGCCTCCACGCAGCGCCGCGCCGCCTGGATCAGCCGGGTCCGAGCGGCCTCGGCGTCCAGCAACGTATCCATCGACACGTTCAGCGCGATCTCGACGGCCAGCCGCGCTTCCAGTCCCATCGCCCGCAGCGCCGCCCGGTGCCGGGCCTTGGATGCCTCCACGATCGCAATCACCCCGAAACGCTCCGCCCGCGCCACCGCCATCGCCACCGCCGAGCGGAACACGCCCAGCACCGGCCGGTCCGTGGCGGTCCGCGCCGCCTCGATCCCAGGATCCGACGCACAGGCAATCACGAAGACATCCGCCGTCTCCGCCTCGATGCGCCGGCACAACGGCTCCACCACAGCGTGCCAGTCCCGCCAGCTATAGATCGCCGGCGGCCCCTCATCGAGGGTCGTCACCTCCAGCACGGGACCGCCAGGATGGCGGAATGGCGCCACCGCGGCGTCGATGCCGGCCGAGCAGGCGGTTGAACAATTCGGATTAAGGATCAGGATACGGGGCATGTTTAAATCCTGACCTGCAAGCAGGGCAGGATCAAGCAATCGCGATGGCGGAAGCCGTCCGATTGGCTTATGCTGTGCTGCACAATTTTCCCGGTATTCCATTTGGCAACCGCCAATGGACCCCGGCTTAGGATCCACCCGATGGCTCTTACCCGCTGGCAAGCCCCTGTTCCCTCCCCATCCGGCCTCGTTGCCGCACCCCACGTTGCAGTATCAGGCGGGACAGTATTGGGCGTGGAAGTATTGAGCGGGGCGGCACCGGAACCGACAATGCGCACCGCCATCTTCCGCGGCCTGCGCGGCCGCTGTCCTGCATGCGGCGAAGGCAAACTGTTTTCCGGCTGGTTGCGCGTGGTGAAGGAATGCTCGTGCTGCGCCGCGCCGCTCGGCCTCGCCCGGTCGGACGACCTGCCGCCCTACATCACCATCCTGATCGTCGGGCACATCGTCGTGCCGCTGATGCTGTGGCTGGAACGGTCCCAGACACCTCCGATGTGGGTGATGACGGCGATCTTCGTGCCGATGACCCTGATCCTGACCCTGGCCATGATCCGTCCGGTCAAGGGCGGCACCGTCGGGCTGATGCTCAAGCTCGGTCTGTGCAAGGAGCCTGAGCAGGCATGACGGTGGGGGGCACGACTGCCAAATCCCTGGCGCCGCAGGCCGGTAGCGAGCTTCCGACGGACGGTGCCTCGCGCCTGTCGCGCGTGGTGCTGGCCGGCGAGGCGCTGACCCGGCTGTCGCCGATCCTGGAGGCCGACCGCGCCCAGGCGGTCGCCGACCTCACCCTGCAGAACTATTTCGTGCCGACCCCAGCGAAATCTGGCCCGGAAGGCGGCCACTCCCCGCTGCCCGGTCCCTACGTGCTGCATCTTTCGGTGCAGGAAGGCCGGCTGGCCTTCGATATCCGCTCCGAGGACGGTTGCCTGATGGTGCTGCATTTGCTCTCGCTCAGCCCGTTCCGCGGCCTGATCAAGGACTACCAAATGCTGGTCGACAGCCACATCAAGGCCGTCGAGGAAGGCCGCGA
The DNA here is from genome assembly GCA_903847525.1 of uncultured Acetobacteraceae bacterium. Lineage (GTDB taxonomy): Bacteria > Pseudomonadota > Alphaproteobacteria > Acetobacterales > Acetobacteraceae > PALSA-911. Next base: position 2,348 of record CAINEA010001042.1, read on the forward strand.
GGCCCGCATCCAGGCAATCGACATGGGACGGCGCGGCCTGCACAACGAAGGCGCGGCGCTGATGAAGCAGCGACTGGAAGGCAAGATCGCCATCGATTTCGAAACCGCTCGGCGGCTGTTCACGCTCGTCTGCGTGCTGCACCAGCGCATTTAGGGTTCCGCCATGAAGGTGAACGGCACGCCATACCGCAGTGTATGGGTGAACCCGCAGGATGGCTGGTCGGTGCACATCTTCGACCAGACGAGGCTGCCCTGGTCGCTCGACATCCTGAAACTGACCAACCTGGCCGACACGGCGCACGCCATCCGCTCCATGCAGGTGCGCGGCGCCCCCCTGATCGGCGCCGTCGCCGCCTATGGGCTTTGCCTGGCGCTACGGGTGGACGCGTCCACGGACGCCATGGAGCGCGATGCCGCGACGCTGAACGCCACCCGGCCGACCGCGGTCAATCTGCGCTGGGCGCTGGACCGGATGCTGACCCAGCTACGCAACACACCGGCCATGGAACGCGTGGCCGCGGCGTACGCCGAAGCGGCATCGATCTGCGAGGAAGACGTCGCCCAGTGCGCCGCGATCGGCCGGCACGGCAAGGCTCTGATCGAACAGGCCGCCGCGTCGAAACCCGGCACGCGAGTCAACGTGCTGACCCATTGCAACGCCGGCTGGCTGGCCACGGTGGACTGGGGCACCGCCCTGGCGCCGATCTACGCCGCGCACGATGCCGGGATCGACGTGCATGTCTGGGTCGATGAAACGCGACCGCGCAACCAGGGTGCCGCACTGACCGCCTGGGAACTCGGCAGCCACGGCGTGCCCCACACGGTCATCGCCGACAATGCCGGCGGCCACCTGATGCAGCATGGCGAGGTCGATCTTTGCATCGTGGGCGCCGATCGGGTCACCCGCACCGGCGATGCCGCCAACAAGATCGGCACCTATCTGAAGGCGCTGGCGGCACGCGACAACGACATACCGTTCTACGTGGCGCTGCCAACCTCGACCATCGACTGGAGCGTGGCCGACGGCGTAACCGGCATTCCGATCGAGGAACGCTCCCAGGCCGAGGTCACCGACATCACCGGCCGCACGGCTTCCGGGGAGATCGTCACCGTGCGGGTCGCCGCATCCGGCAGCCCCGCCGCCAACCCGGCCTTCGACGTGACGCCCGGCCGGCTGGTCAGCGGCCTGATCACCGAACGCGGCGTCTGCGCGGCCAGCCTCGCCGGACTGCACGGCCTGTATCCCGAACAAGCCTGAAATTCGCAGGCCCGGCCGCAATGCCCCGCCATCTAGCCATCCTCCTGGTCGTGGCCGCTTTGGCCGCCTGTGCCGCGCCAAAGCCGCCGCAGGCGCCGCGCGAGGAGCGTCCGCCCGAGGACATCAGCGCCAGCTTCTCCCGCCAACGGGCGATACAGACGGCGTTGCGGGAATGGCGATTTTTCGGCTCGCCGATCCATGACGAGGCACCGGGATCGCATTTGCCGCTCGAGGCCGACGAAATGCCGTCGCGTCAGGACGGCCTTTGGCAGCGCGTGGGCGACTACTGGTGGGTCAGCCAGAAACCCGGCAGCCGGGCCAGCCTCTGGACCGGCAAGACCGACGCCAATGGCGACGAGTTCCCGGCGGAGGACGCGGATCGCTATGCCTGGTCGGCGGCCTTCATTTCCTACGTCATGCGCGTCGCCGGCGCCGGGCACCGGTTTCCCTATGCCCCGTCACACGCCACCTATATCAACGCCGCGCTGACCACGGGCACCCGCGGCGAAGCCAACAAGCTGGCGCATGACTGGGCAATCGTCGCGCACCGGCCGGAGGAATATGCGCCCAAGTCCGGCGACCTGATCTGCACCGGCCGCGACCAGGCCACCGGCATCCGCTTCGATGACCTGCCGGCGCGGTTCCCCGCGCATTGCGACATCGTGGTCGGCGACGAGCCCGGGAGACTCACCGTGATCGGCGGCAACGTGGCCGCTTCGGTCTCCCTGAAGCACGTGCCGGTAACCAAAAGCGGCCGGCTGGCGGATGCCAACGGCGTGGTGGTGGACGACCGCTATCCATGGCTCGTCGTGTTGCAGGTGCTGTACGACTGACTGAACTACCGCTGCCGCCAGGGCAGTCCTTCCGCCTTCCAGCCCGCCGCCGAGCCGCGATGACCGTCCGCGTCGACCGGACCCTCGAACCCGTCCGCGACGTTGTAAACATGCGGAAAACCGGCCATCTGCAACGCCTGCGCCGCGGCCAGGCTGCGCACGCCGCTGCGGCACAGGAAGTAGATGTGGTGCTCCGGCGTAAACCCGGCCTTCTGCAATTCCTCGACGAACCCGGCATTTTCCCGCATAGACGGAAACACCTGCCAAGGGATCAATACCGCCTGCTTGCCGATGGCGGCAAGGTCCGGAACGCCGACATAGGCCCATTCCACATCGGTGCGCACATCGACCAATTGCGCCTGCGGATCAGCCCGTAACTTGTCCCAGGCCTTTGCGGGGGAGACATTCTCGATCATTCTAGGAACTCCGGTTGATCGCTCCGCTTCGCATGCCCGGCCTACGCGATCAACCGTCAATGACCATACGGAGTAGCTGATGTCTGTGTCCCATTTCGCCCATCGCTGGTCCGCCGATCTGGCACAGGCGATCGGCAACACACCGCTGATCCGGCTGCACCGCGCGTCCGAGGCGACCGGCTGCATGATCCTGGGCAAGGCAGAGTTCATGAACCCCGGTGGATCGGTGAAGGACCGGGCGGGGCTGGCGATCATCATCGACGCCGAACGCTCCGGCGCGCTGCAGCCGGGCGGCACGGTGGTGGAGGGCACGGCGGGCAATACCGGCATAGGCCTGACCCTGGTCGGCAATGCGCGCGGCTATCGCAGCATCATCGTGATGCCGGAAACCCAGAGCAAGGAGAAGATCGACTTCCTGCGCATGATCGGCGCCGATCTTCGCCTGGTGCCGGCCAAGCCGTATCGCGACCCCGGCAACTACGTGCACGTCTCCCGCCGGATGGCTGAGGAGATGGCGGCGGACGGCGAAAGCGTGATCTGGGCCAACCAGTTCGACAATCTGGCCAATCGCGAGGGCCATCGCACCACCACCGGGCCGGAGATCTGGGAACAGACCGACGGCAAGGTCGATGCCTTCACCTGCTCCTGCGGCACCGGCGGCACGCTCGCCGGCGTGGCCCTGGCGCTGAAGGAACGCGATCCGAAGGTCCGCATCGTGCTGGCCGACCCGGAGGGCAGCGGCCTCTACGGCTGGGTCAAGAACAACGACCTCACGGTGGAGGGCAGTTCCATCACTGAAGGCATCGGCCAGTCCCGCGTGCCCGATAATCTCGCCGGCGCGCCGATCGACGATGCCGAACGCATTCCGGATGCCGAGGCGCTGGAACAGATATTTTCCCTCCTGATCCATGAGGGCCTCTCCGTGGGCACCTCGGCCGGGATCAACGTCGCCGCCGCGATCCGGGTGGCGAAGGCGATGGGGCCGGGCCACACGATCGTGACGGTGCTCTGCGACGGCGGCGCGCGCTATGCGTCCAAGCTGTTCAACGTCGAATTCCTGCGCTCGAAGAACCTGCCGGTGCCGGCCTGGCTGACGTAGCGGCCGACA
>CAINEA010001043.1 GCA_903847525.1 uncultured Acetobacteraceae bacterium
AGGGGCGTTGCTCCCGAAGCCGTCGCTGCGTAACATCTTGTCGGGCGATGGCCGCTAGGCGAGTTTCAACAGAGAGCGGGACATCCCCCTAATCCGGGCTAGGTATTCCGGCGGAGCCGTGATATCAAAATGCAAGGGTTTGTTCATTCTCGCCCGGCAGGAGATTCCGTTGACTGACGAGACACAGACTTTTGTAGAGCGCTATGATCAAATTATCCTGGACTCAACAATTCGTAGTCAATACCGAGATAGTGGATTTTATAATGTCGGCGACTGGTCGAGCAGTCCGGCTTCCATTGAAGCCGCCTGTTCGGACCTGGTTCGAAAGCATATCAGGCAAGCAGATGTGAATAGTCCGGATCTGGTCGTTGTTGATGTCGGCTGTGGACTCGGCGACACGACAGCGCTGATCGCGGCATCTTGCCATCAGGGCTCCCGCGTTGTGGGCATTAACATCTCCGATGCGCAAGTGGCCGAGGCTAAGCGTAGGCACCCCGATCTGGCCTTCCAGGTGATGGATGCAACTAATCTGATGTTCGAAGATGCCTCGGTTGATCGTATTATTGCGGTAGAATCGATGTTCCATTTTAATACTCGCGCCGCGTTCCTGACGGAAGCGCGGAGAGTTCTGAAAACCGGCGGACGGCTGGTTACCACGGACATGCTATTCCGTCAGGATAGTCCGGCATTGGAGTGGTGGGTACCCGCCGCGAATCGCGGGTTGAGACTTGATGATTACCCCAGCGCGTGTCGTCAGGCAGGCTTGGTGGTGGAATCGATCGACGATATTACGGCGACAACATGGACAGCATTTTGCGCACATTTGCGAACTATTGGGCACATGGTTGCGGCCGACCGTTTTGAGATGTGCGTGGAACATTATGTCATAATTACTATAATTTTATAGTAACATAGCGCCAAGAATTTATGCGAAGGGAATGAGTTGCCCATAATCAAGTTTGAGCAACTGGTCGGCGTGGTCCACAAAATACGCATCATCGTGCGTCACAACGATAATAGTTTTGCCCTCAGCTTTTAGACGAGGCAGCAAAATTTTGTAGAAATAGCGACGGTATCCGGGGTCCTGATCGGCGGCCCATTCGTCGAAAACATAAACGGGTTTTGCTTCCAGCCGAGCAATCACCATGGCCAGGCGTTTGCGCTGTCCGGTGGAAAGATCGAGATTGGTAAAGGCATCATTTACAAAGTTGGTCTTATCGGCGATCTCCATTTCCCGCAGCAACTCGGCGACTTCCGTCGGGTTGATGTTCCGCATACCATAGAGGCGGTCGAACAGGTGGAAATCGCCGAAGATCGCCGAATAAAGTTCCCGATAATCCGGCAGGTTATTCTCTACCACGGGCGTGCCATCGACCATCAGTTTTCCGGAATCCGGCGTATAAAGACCCATCAAAATCTTCAGCAGGGTCGATTTGCCGCTGCCATTACCGCCCGTGATAAAGGTGATGGTTCCACGCTCAATAGACAGGTCCAAGGGACCGATGCTGAATCCGTTTCGGTCGCCCGGGTACTTGAATTGAACCCCGCTCAAGGTAATCCGCTGAAACTTTTCCCAAATCGACGCGGTCGGGGTTCGCGTCATGTTCCGGTTTTCCAGCGCGATGTCCAGGCGAGACTCCAAATCAGCAATATTTTTTAAGGCGACGGTAGCCTTGTTGTAAAAATAATACGCGGTCAATATCACTTCGAGCGGGGCAACAATAAACAAACCCGCCGCTGTCAACTCCAGCACCGATTGGGAGGAAATCTGATCAAATGTCGGCAAGATGAACACAACAATGGCAATCAGAAGGTAAGTCATGGCCTGTGTACCGACAAGATGGGTCACATAGAGCTGGCCTGTGCTCACCATCAACTGCTCGGTTTCCACCGCGATCCCTGACAAGTGCGCATGCACGTCATTGCTTTTTGCGGTGTTAATTTTGATTTCCTTGAACCCTCCAACAAGATGCTGAATCGCATCAATAAACTGAGCCTCTTTTTTCGTCGTGTTCTTGAGATTTTTCACTATCAGGCGAGACTGGCGGAAGTAGGCAAAGCCACCCAACGCCAAAAAGCCTACGGTCAACAGGAAAGCAGGCCAGGAAATGACCGCCACATAGACCAATCCACACAGCAGCAGCACAGAGGATTGGTAGCCGTTGAAAATCATCGGCACGGCTTGCGAAATCGTTGCCGTGTCCTGTGTCAACCGAGCGTACAGGTCACCGTGCCCGGTGTCTTCTATAAACAGTAACTCCGACTGCCGGATTTTGTCAGCCAGTCTTATTCTGGTTTCACGTATCGCACGCTCTCCAGCGATGGTGGCTCTGAACAGGACCACGCGCTTGGTTACGGTGAAAAGTAATAGCGTCAGCATAAAGAGCAGCAGGTAACGCAGGCGGGCACTTTCGTCGCCCGCCTGCTCGGCGGCGGCGTTGATGACCGCGAGCAGAAAGCTGCCCGACACGCCTGACGTGATAATCAACAGGATTATCACTTTGCGCGAAAATCGACCCTCTTCGGTAAAAAACTCCAAGAGGCTTAGCATAGGGCGATGTTCCAGAACATTTGGGAGAGGCGCATGGGTGGCCGTGGAGGAAAGCCCGTGTTCAATTCTTACCTTGGGAGCGCGGAGTGGACGTGATGAGGAGAAGCAAGCCAACAACCGGACTAAAGAAAAACGACGCTAAAAACATCCCGAAAGAGCCAAGTTTGGTGTTTTTCCCCATGAATCCCAGCGTCATTGAGCAAAGGATCCACGCCATAATGACGAACGGCGGCATAGTGGGCATCATGGCACTCCATTGTATAATGCTGTTTCGGGGGTAACGGCGCGCTTGCATGGCACTGCCGAAGAGCTGAGTAGGTCTGCGGCGGCGGTCTTCCATTGGGTGGCGATTATCTTGTCGTTGTTGAATTCAACAATATCGACCGAAGCCCCAATCAGGTTTCCATCTAGTTCGAAGGCTATCGGACCTATTACCCCATCGAAGGGCGCGATATGACGGAGAGCATGCAGATAAGTCGCGAGCTTATAACTCTCGGTCGTGCGGGTTTCCCGTATGGCTCTAGCGATCAGATACACGGAGTCATAACCCAAGGCCGCCGACTCGTTAGGATCGTAACCAAAAGCGGTCCTGTATCTATCGGCGAACTCAGGCCAGCGCGCAGGCGTATTGCGGTTATTGCCGAGTGTATTCGCCTCGATATCCTCGTTTGTAATTGTACTATTGTGACCGTTTGGATTGTATTTAACTGACCACGAGCCAATAATCGGTTGCTTGATGCCAACCGATCGGGCGTCTGCCACGAAAGCCGTAACACTGGCGGCGGATCCGGAAAAATAGATGGCATCGGTGTTTTTGAGGCTGATGGGCGACTTTGCGAGAAAGAACAGCAGCGTCTCCATAAAATCAGTCGATTTGGCCGGATACGGCACGGCAGAGGCGACATCAATTCCGCGTTCCCTGGCGTATTCCTGAAAATAAAAGAGATTTTCGTTTCCTTGCTCTGCGTTTGCCCGGAAGGCAAGGATGCTGCAAAAGCCTTTTTCGGCGGCGTAGGTTGCCAAAGCGTTGTTTCGCTCGCGAGTCCGTGTAGAAAGGCGAAAGATAACATCGAAATCATGACCGTTTAGGGAATCGCTGGTCGGATGCAGAGCCAGAAACAGGATCCGCCGCTCCTCATAAACCTGTGACGCGGATAGGGCGCCATCCCAGGAATCATGTCCGATAACAGCGATCGGCCGCAGCGCTGCCAGACGAATAGCTTGATCGCGGGCATCCGCTGCATCAGTGTCATCCGTGGCGCCCGAACTCGGCGGTGCGCTCGTATGCATGATGGTCAAACTCAGCTTGCGACCGAGTGTGTCACCGGATTCATTGATCTGCTTCACGGCAAGTTCGGCGCCTCTGGCGACGGCGTCGTTTCGTTTGGTCGACGGTAAAGCGATGCCTATGAGAAGGGGAAGGGCGTTCTCATGGCTGGTCGCGCGGCGCTCTGATGGATCACGGTGGCGTGGCTCCATTCCGAGCATAACGACTACAACCAACGCTGCCACAGCCAGCCCAAAGAGGAGATACGTCCGCATTATTGGTTGGTTCTGCGTCCAGCGGATGGTGCGGCCGGATGAGAAGACGCCGTCTCCATTGACAGTTTGTCAGGAGCCGCCGGCGGCGGCTGAACAGGACCGTCTGCATTACCAAGGATCAGGGGAAGTCCGTTGTTACCGCTGCCGATCACCACAGTTTTCGAATTGGGCGACATCGCTAGCTCTTTCGTCGCCTCAATTCCACGCCATCGGAGCAGGTCTGGCGTCAAGGTCTCTTGCACCGCGGCGTTGTAGTCACGGATGCCGGCAGCTTCTATCCGCTTTCGGATGGCTTCTTTTTCCTCCAGCTTCAAGCGGTAATCGTAAGCTAGTTGTTTCTGATCCCAGATTAACTTGTCCTCGATGGCCTGACGAACGGGCTCGGGCAATTGTACGGATACAACTAGGACAGCGTCTATCGTGATGAACAGCCTGGCATTCTCTTCCAATGCCTCCAAAACCATATTTTTCAACTGGCCACGCTTAGTCGTGTATATTTCGATAGGTTCATGAGTACCGATGAGGCGCCGCAGGGCTGCGGTCGTGGCTGGCATAACGACTGTCTCAAGATAATTGGGCCCGACGACCCGATGCAACTGCGGCAGCATCCGAAAATCGGGACGGTAGCGAACGACCACTGTCAGCTTGACTGGAAGGCCATCCTTGGTAAGGAGGTTGACGACCCTTTCCTCGGTCTGCACTCGGGTGTCATAAATGTACATCGTGTCCCAGGGCCAGATGAGATGCAGCCCTTCACGGTAGACTTGAGTCATATCCGTGCCCGTAAAGCGACGGAACAGGACACCGCCGTCACCAGAGCGAATTGTTACTAATATACAAGGTGCAATAGCCACCAGGAAGATGGAGGCGGCGATGGTGACAAGAAAAATCCTCAGCTGATTTTTGTCAAAGTAGCGTTCGGCGCCACGATATGCTTTGCCGGCCCCAGCTCCGAGCGTTGATAGGTTGGGCATCATAATGGCCAATACTGTCCCGTGCTGAAAAGAGGCGACATGGAAAATTTCTCCAAAAGGAGCCCGTCTCCAAAGTTCGCGAAGTGGTTCATTGAGGAAGCTCCGCTACCTTGCCGCAAAGCACGGTGTCCCGGCCAAATTTTCTAGCTTTTACATCCTGCGATGCACAGGTCTCAGCCGCCATGTCAAACCGCCGCATGTGCGTACCTTATTTATCTTTTACATCCCCGTATCATGGTTGGTTCCGGGAACGTTTGGCGGCAGCCCATCCGCTGACAGCGACGAAACCACTTCCTAATGCGTATATGCGCGGGCGGGGGGGATGTCCAGCTCTCTGTTGAAACTCTCTGTTGAAACTCGCCTAGCGGCCATCGCCCGACAAGATGTTACGCAGCGACGGCTTCGGGAGCAACGCCCCTGTCGGCGCCCTGTTGTGTCTGAATCGCATGGAGTGCCGCCTGCAAGACCGGCAACTGCTTGTGAGCCTTCAACCGCCGAAACCCCTTGGCGGCTTCCTGCATGGCCGCACCGGTCCAACGGAGCGCCATCGCGGCATTCCGCCAGTGCTTCACGTTGCGGCATACGCGCCGGATCGTGCCCATCATGTTCTCGATGATGTTGGTGCAGGCCAGGGAACGGCGGAGTTGTGGGGGTAGCTTCAGGCGCACAACAGTCAGGATTTCGCCGATCCCCTCGAGGATGGTCTCGGACACGCCGGGCGCCTCCTGCTCCAGTCGACGCGCAAGATTGCGGATCAGTTGTTCCGCCCTCCCCACGTCATCCAGTTCCCAGGCCTGGCGGAGCGTCCGCCGGACCGAGGCGTGCAGGTGTTTCGGCAATCGCTCCATGATGTTGCGGCCCTTGTGGATCTGGCAGCGCTGGATCGGTGTGTGCTTGCCAAAGGTGCGTAGGATCGCCTTGCACAGCGCCTTCGCGCCATCGACGATGAACAGGCGGCAGACCTTCGGGTCGAGACCACGGTCAAGCAAATTGTCCAGCAGTGCCTGGACCACAGCCGCGTTCTCGCTCGCCCCTTCCATGATACCCAGCGGATGTTTGTTGCCCTCCGCGTCGATCCCGACCGCGGCGAGAAGCACCAGGTCTTGTTCGATATGGATGCCGTCGATCTGGATCACCAGCAGGTCCAGCTTCGACAGATCGGTCCCCATCCAGGTCTTCAACTGCGCCGCCGACAGCGCCACGAAGCGGCGTGAGACGGCGGATTTCGAGACACCGTCGCCTTTGCCCGTGGGGATGTCGCCTTCGGGCAGGCGCACCGCGCGGGCGAAGCGGCGGGTGGAGACGTTGATCAGCATCAGGTTCATCGCCCAGCGGCCCAGCAGGTCCTCCGATTGGGCGACTTCCCAGCTCGGGAGCGGCATCTCCCGGCCGCCCCGGCCGCGGACCCGAGGCCGGTCCAGCGAGACCTTGCCGCCGTGAAAGCCGATCTTGCCCTGGGTCTTGCCCCAGCGATGGCCGGGCCTCCCATCGCGATGACCATAATGCGGGCCGCATAGTGCCGCCGCGTCCTGCTCCATCATTTGGCTCAAGGCACTCAGCCCCGCGGTCAGGCAGAAACGCTCGAAGCTGGCACCGACCTGGTCCCAGGCTTGGGTTACCTCTGGTGCTGGTGTGGGCGCACCGCTCTATCTACTCTTTCTCATGGCGTTGCTTTCCTTTGTGGATTCGACACCCCGAGCCTATCGGCTCAACGGAGGCAACGCCGCCAGGAAAGTTTCAACATGGGCC
>CAINEA010001044.1 GCA_903847525.1 uncultured Acetobacteraceae bacterium
AGACCGGTCGTCCATCTTCCCACCCTGCTTGTCTTAACGCGAGCGACCAGCCGCCGATCCCCGCGAACATATGAACCTGGTCGTAACCCCTGAGATCGTCCGGCGGCACGTCGCGTATGTCGCGCTCGTCCACGTCGCCCGGCGCAATGTGGCCGGCAGCGATCAGATTACGCAGCCATTGCGCCGCGTAGCCGTCGATCTCGTTGTAATAGGCGGGCTGCATCACTCACCGTCCGCTTTGAGCGCGACAACCTGCTCCTCCAGTTCGTCAATGACCTCCAGCAGCCGCTTCACGTCCGGGTTGTCGCGGTTGCGGAGTTCGATGTTCAGCCGCTCGTTCCAGTTCATGACGCGATCCACTCCAATGCCCGTTGTTTCAGGTCTTCCGGGGCGGCCAGCGCCGCCGGGTGTTTGAACGCGAGTGCCTGCGCGAGCACCACGTAGCTCTCTTTCTCGATCGCCTTGCGGATGAGCGCGTCGTGAAAGTCCGGCGCGGTCCAGTAGCGCGAGAGCAGCGACGAGGACACCCCCGCGGCCCGCGCCACCATATCCCGGCTGACGCTATCATAGCCGTATCGCTCGGCCAGGGGTATCGCGGCGAGGAGCATCCGCTCCCGCAGAGAGCCTACGGCCACGAGTTCGCGGTCGGCATCAAGGAGGGTGGCGTGCTCAGGCGCGGGGGTTTGGTCTCGGAGGACAGCCCACTCGTGCGGCGCGGCGGTAACTTCCCCAGTGAGGCGGTCAGAGTGGCCGTCTTTGATCGCGTCGCCCCACGCCAGCATCGTGGCTTTGCCCTTCCATCCGCTTAGCGTTCGGGCTTTGAGCCTGACGCGCGTTCCGACCGGTAGGTGGTTTTTCTTGATGTTCGAGATCACGACCACTCCCCCGTGGTGAACGCCGCGTCGCCACCGAGCGAGCGGACCAGGTCGATCCATCGTTGCTGCGCCATCTCACGCTCCGTTCCTCTGAATTTCCAGCCGGGCCGCTTGACCTCACGGCTCACGAACTGACCGATCACGCGCCCCACGTCGCCCGGCATCACCAGCACCGGCCGTATGCCTATCAGGTCGCCCGATTTGATCTGCTTGTTCATCTGCGTGGAGTCGTTGGCGAGGCCCCAGCGGAGGAAGGTGCCGTCTTGCAGCACCCCGCCGCCAACATTATTGCGCCAAAGCCGCGTGCCGGCCGCACTCGCGGCCAGCCGCACGAGGTTCTGAGCGTCGGTCTCATTGCTCACGCTACCATCCTCCGTTCGACGCCCGCCGTAGCGAGCACTGTTTCTATCCGTTCCGCCAACGTGGCCGCCTCTCGGGCTGCCAGTGTCTGCGCGGTCGCCACGTCAACGCCAAATTCCAGGTAAAACCGCCGGTAGCCCTCGCTGTCCGACCGCCCTTGCGCCCGCTGCCAGCCCGCCCACCAGGCGATATTGTCGCGGAGTCGCCCCTGCGTCATCTGGCGCTCGCGGTGGCGCTTGAGAATGGCGCCGCGTACCTCACTCGTCGCGCCATAGGGGGTACGCGGCTGGTCGTCGATACTGGCCGCCTCGCCCCGGAGCCGCGCGAGAGTCCCCGCGTCCATCTCCAGCAGGTCGCCGTCCACAAACTCCGGCGCCGCGCGGGACACCGGCTCGGGGACGTGGCCGCAATAAGGGCACTCGCGCCGGAACCGCTCATAGACGGCGGTGCAGGCCGGGCACGCTTTGATAAGCACCTCGCTATCGGCCTTCTTCGCCCGCTTGTCCCGCCGGTCGAGCGACCACACGCGGGGCGCATCCGGCAGCCCGTGGCGCATGACGTTGCCGACGTGGTCGATAATGAGCGCATGGTCTTTGCCGTCGAGCGGGCGAAGCGCACGGCCGAATTGCTGGGCGTAAAGGCCGTAGCTCTGGGTCGGCCGGGCCATGCTGACGACCTCTAGGCCCGGCAGGTCGAACCCCTCGCCGAACAGATCGACATTGACGACCTGCTGTATCTCGCGGTTGCGGAAGCGGCGCATGATCTCGGCCCGCACCAGTTCGGGCGTATCGGCGCTGACACACTCGGCGGCCACGCCCGCTGCCCGGAATTGCGCCGCCGTATCGGCCGCCAACTCGACGCTGACGGCGAAGGTGACGCCGAGCTTGCCGGGGGCTAGGCGCAGATACGTCGCCACCACGTCGCCGGTAATGTGGCTACGGCTCGTGGCGGCACGGAGCGCCGGGGCCGAGTAATCGCCCGTTGCGTCAGACACCGGCACCGCGGACAAGTCCAGGTCGGATTTGGGCGCAAAGATACGGTAGTCGGTCAGGTAGCCCTGCTCGATCAATTCGCGCATGTCGGGGCCGATCACGAGGCGGTCGATGACGCCGTCCGCGTGCCGCCCGAGACCCTGCCCGTCCGCCCGGACGGGGGTAGCAGTAACACCGAGGCCGCGGGCGTTGGGAAACCGAGAGATTGCTTTTCCCCACTTATTTTTTGCCAGCAGGTGGGCCGTTTCATCGCATACCCACAGCGACACTTGCGAGTCCCAGGCAGTTGGCTCGCGCCGGGCCAGCG
>CAINEA010001045.1 GCA_903847525.1 uncultured Acetobacteraceae bacterium
AGCCCGGTGCCGCCATAACGCCGGGTTGTGGAACTGTCCGCCTGGGCGAAGGCCTGGAACAGCTTGGCCATCTGCGCCTCGGACATGCCGATGCCGGAATCGGACACGGCGAAGTCGATCCATTCGCCACCGGCATCGTCGCGGCCCTGCCGGCGCGACACCTTCAGCGTGATGACGCCCTGTTCGGTGAACTTGCACGCATTGCTGAGCAGGTTGAGCAACGACTGCTTCACCTTGGTGAGATCCGTCATCACCGCGCCGATCTCCGCGGGGCAGTCGACGACCAGCTTGTTGCTGTTCTTCGCCGCCAGCGGTTCGACCATCATCCGCACATCCTGCACCAACGCCGGCACGTCGATCCGTTCGATATACGCCTCCATCCGGCCGGCCTCGATCTTCGACAGGTCCAGGATGTCGTTGATCAGGCCCAGAAGATGGTTGCCGGCGCTCTCGATCTTCTGCAGATCGGGGACGATGTCATCCTGCCCGGCATCCGCCGCGTCTTCTTGCAGGATCTGGCTGTAGCCGATGATCGCGTTCAACGGCGTGCGCAACTCGTGGCTCATATTGGCCAGGAATTCCGATTTCACCTGATTGGCGCGCTCGGCGCTTTCCATTGCCAATTCAAGCTGCTGCTGGCGCTGCTTGAGCTCGGTGATGTCGGTATAGATCGCCACGGCTCCGCCATCGTAGGTACGCCGCTCACCGATGCGTATCCAGCGCTCGCCGAACTGGTATTCCAGCGTGCCCAAAGGGGCTGCGCGATGATGCAGACGTTCGGCGATCCAGTCGGGTGGGGAACGGTCGCCAAGATCGACCAATCCCCGCTCCACCGTCATTTCCAAGATCCGCCGGAAGGACGTGCCAGGCTGGATGACGTCGGATAGGCCGGGATAAAGCTCGATATACTTGGCATTGCGCAACAGCAACCGATCGTCGGCATCGTACAGCGCGAAGCCTTCATTGATGCAGGCAATGGCATCCTGCAGGGTCCGGCGCTGGTGCTCCGCTTCGTGCGCCAGCCTCTCGCGCTCCTGCGACAGACGCTCCCGCTCGAGGAGGCCGTCGCGGAACTGCACCAGCGCCTGGCTCATTTCGCCGATCTCGTCGTTGCTGCGCGGCGGAATCGGGGCGTTCAGGTTTCCGGCGCGAATTGCCTCGATGGACGTGACCAGAGCCCGTAACGGGGTCAGGATGGACCGCAGGATGACGATGGTCAGCAGCAGGCCGAGCAACACCGCGCCGGCGACAACGCCGATGGTGACGCGCCGGGCCTCGCTCGCATTGGCCAGCACCTCATCGCGGGCCGTCGCGGCCTTGGCATTCAGTTCGGTTTCCAGGCCGGCTAGCAGTTCCTCGATCTTCAGCACATGCTGGCGTGCCTCGCCGAACAGGGAGTTGCCGATTACCCGGCGGTCGTTGGTGTAGGCATCCACCGCCTGAACGGCCGCCTTGTCGTAGGCGGCGACTTCATCGCGAAGCTGGAAGGCAACCGTCGGGCGGCCGGTGGCCAGACGGTCGATCTTTTCGGCCACCCGCTTGCGGGCGGCCTCGGCATTGCGTTCCGACAGGGTCAGCAGGCTGACTGCGAGGTCGGCCTGCCAGTAGCGCAACTCCTCGATGGCTGTGCGCACTTCCTGCGCGCTCTCGACAAGCCGTACCAGGCGATCCGATTCCAGCGCGGAATTGGAGGCATGCTCCAGCGTTCGGGTCAGATAGAGATTGGTACCTACCGTCACCAGAAGCAGCGTGATCGACAGCAGGACCAGCCGCGTACGGATCGACAGGCGCGAGAGCATTGCCGCGGGTTCCGGCCGCGCCTAATGCGCCAGAACGATACTGATCACGCCGCCCAGATCGCCCTCGGCACCGCCTTCACGGGGATAGCCGGTGATATCCAGCGTACCCTTCGTCTGACCGTGACAGGTGAGGCAGGAGGCCGCGTAATACTCCGGCACAGCGATACGAAAGACCGGATGCCCGCGCAGGTCGCTGGTGGCGGAAAAGGCCTGTCCCTTCGGCCAATCCGCCTTGAGGAACTTGGCGTTGATCACCTCGGCCTCCCATTTGTCCGGCAAGGCACGACGGTTGCGAACGAGATCGACCGGCGCGGTCACCTTCATCTCCGCTTCGCCGGCGGCACGGCGGCTGAACGCCTCATTGACCAAACGGCCGAACACAGCGGGAATAAACCCTTTGAAGCCGGACCCCTGGGCATTGAGCACGCCCTGATTGGCATCCATCACCTCTACGATCGCGTCCATCTGGGCGCGCTGCAGCCGCCCCATGCGTGACGTGGGATCGATCTGCGACGGAGCGATGCCGGTGGCCTTCGTGTAGATGGCGATCGCGTCGGCCAGAACCGACTTGCCGTCCAGGCCCTTGTCTCCCAATGTCGGATCGTTGATTTTGCCCTGGTTGTTGGAAATCACCGTCCGTCCGGCGCGCAGCATTGCGGCCAGGCTATTGGCGATTGCCTGGTCCTCGGCGCCCTGGGCATCCAATACCCCGCTGATCGCCGGCTGGAGAGCGGGCGGCGGCGCAGCCTGTGCCCCAACCTGGGCCCCAGCCTGCCCCCATGCATCACCGCAACAGGCAATCACGGCCAAGGCAGAGACGGCCAGGGCCATCAGGGGAGACTGTGGCAGTGAACGGTGAAGCACCATACGAGGGCCAGGGAACATACAGCATCTCCGTTCGTCGGTTTGGCGGGCCCTGCCGCCGGCAGGCGTGAACCCTTCTAGAACAACATGATAGCCCAACCGTCACCAGCGAAGTAGTTCACAGTTTTTTCCGGTTTCGGCCTCCAATCCGCCCAAATGCCGCTATTTCAGCCAGCCCTCCCGATCGCAGAGCGCCATGACCTCCGCCATCACAATTGCCGGCGGGGCTCCCGACTCGCGCAAGGCCTGGCGCAATGCGGCGGCTTCCTGCAGTCGGCCGGCCCATTCCGGGCCAAAGCGCTCACCGAGCCAGGAGCGGATCCTTACCGCGAGTGCCGGACTGGCACCGCCGGTTGAAACCGACAGCACAAGCCCGCCGCGCCTGACAATGGAGGGCATGTAGAAGTCGCACCAGGCAGGATCGTCCTCGACATTCAGCAGGCAGCGATGACCGCGCGCCGCCTCCGCCAGCCGGATCGTGTCCTGCTTGGAGAGACCGGCCAGCAATACCAGCCGGGCCGCGCCTATTTCCTCTGAACTCGGCAGACGCTCGCGCAGCCTCGCGCCGGCGGCGGCGCGGAAGGCGGGATCGGGGTCGGGCGCAAACACGCTGACATGCGACCCGCCGGCTTCATCCAGCAACGCCAGGCGCTGCCCGACGGCACGCCCCGCGCCCACCAGAACGATGGGCCAATTGGCAAGACCGAGAGCGATCGGCAGCATGGGCTGTCTTATCCCTATTCTTCACTTGGTTGCGAACCGAAGCAAAACGGGGGCCGCACGCGCGGGGGAAACGCAAGCTCCCATTCCGCCCCACGCTCCTGCGAGAGATTTGGATTATGGAATGGATCGTTCCGACAGATGCCGGCCCAGCGCGTTCTCATGCGCAGGAGTTCGGCCGCCTCCTGCGCCGCGCGCGCACCGGAGAAATGGTGGCCGAGCGACACCGATTCGTAGTGCCACATCTCCGTCTGGGCGGAAAAGACGATGCCGTGGCCGGCTTCCCGTATCCGAAGGCAGAAATCGACGTCGTTGAATGCAATCGGATAGGTTTCGTCCAAGCCACCCAAGGCCGCGTAAATACTCCGGCGCACGAGCAGACAGGCACCCGTCACCGCCGACACCTCCTGGTTGAGGACCGCCCGCCAGGCATAGCCGGGCTCTTCCTGCGCCAGCATTCGATTGACGTGCGCCGCCAGACCCGCCAATCCGATGATCACGCCGGCGTGCTGGATCGTTCGGTTTTGATAGTAGAGTTTCGCGCCGACGGCGCCGATCCGGGGGTCCGCCAGATGACCGACCAAACCAGCCAGCCAGTCGGGCTGCATCGGCGCAACGTCGTCGTTGAGCAGGCAGATCAACTCGCCGCTCGCATGACGCACGCCCTCGTTGTTTGCCTGGGAGAAATTGAAGCTCGCCGTCTCCATTTCCAACAGCCGCACTCTGGGATCGCGCAGAATGGGCGTGAGTATCCGTGTCTGGTGCTCATCCAAGGGGCCGATCTGGGAGACGACGATCAGCATCTCGAATTCTGCGTATTCGGTCTGCGACAGCACGGCCGACAGGCATTCGGTCACGTGGGGGGATCGCGCGGCGGTCGGCACGATCAGGCTGACCCTTTGCTGGGCCGCTGGCGGGGCTGCGAATTTTACTTGCAGCGGAAAATGCTCGTCTTCGACCGTGCCCGGGAGACCGGTTCGCCCGATATGCCGCCGTACGACCCCCGCGAGTTCCGATGCCGGCGCTGGCTGCACGGTGTCCCGGCGATGCGTCAGAACGAATGGCAGGCGGTGCGTGCGCACGGGCCCGGACCGTTCATAGAGGCGCAGCCAGGCCTCCAGGCGGAGCGACTCTGCCCATAGTTCGCCATGGGCGGGATGGCCTGGCTGCGAAAGCGCCATCAGGTCGGAGCGACGGAACACCCAAATGCCGCGCGTCAGGGTGCCCGACAGCATCAGCGTGTGGTTTGCTTCCGGCTTGAACAGCGGCTCCCGCCGCTGGCCTGCTGCATCCTGCCTGTCTTCGTCCGCGAAGATCGCATCCGGCCCGTCCGTTGCCGCGAGCGCGTCCGCCAGGACTGCCAATGCCTGCGGCCGCAGCACCTCTCCTGCCTGCAGGATGGCGATGTAGTCCGTCGCGAAACCGGACAAGACCTGCGCCAACTGCCGCCACGCCGCATCGCCGGTGCCGGTAACGACTTCCGCAACGATGGGCTGCTGCTGCGACGCGAGAGATTCGAGCGTGGCGTTCCGTCCGGCGCTTGTCGCGTCTGGCTGAAACACGACCACGCCGACCGACGGGACCTGACGCAAGGGATCTCGGTGCGTGGTGGCACCTCCCCAGCTATCGAACAATTCGATCCAAAGCGGATAGGATCGACGGGCCGACGGCGTCCCGGCCAGCAATGCCAGCGCCGTCCGAAGGCGCCGGGTCAGCCCAAGCCCGCCTCCCCGCAATGCCCCCAGCAGGCGGCCCGGATGGCGCAACGCGAACAGGCAGGCAGCCGCCGTGCGAGAGATCGGCAGCATGCGGAGTTCGATGCTCTGCACGGATGGCGCGATCCCGAACAGATCGACCTGCAAGGAAGCGGCGGCTCCCGCGACGTAGATTACCGCCGTCCGGCCTGCAAGGCCGAGGATACCGGACGGCGGCGCCACATATGTTTCGAAACTGCTGCACGGATCGCGGTCCATGCGAAGCCTTACCCGGGCCGGCATGTCGTGCCGTTGGCCCGCCGAACGCAATGCCAGCAGGCACCAGCGATTTCGGCTATCGGCCGGAACGTCGCAGGAGAATGTTCCTGTGGCGGATCGGATGAGCTGCAGACATTTCATCCATCGTCACCGCAGCTGTGCCGGCTCCATCAGGCGAGGATCGCTTGATGCCGCTCCGCGGCCAAACGGAACGCCCCGAGCAGACTGTCACGCATTGCCGCTTCGGAAAACCGCTGCTTCGCAAACTCGGTTTGCGCCTTCGATTGCCGTAGCCAGTGGCTGTCGTCTTCCAGAAGGCGCAAGACCGACGCGGCGAAGGCTTGCGGCTGGTCATGAACCGGGATGATATCCGCAAGGCCGGTCAGCCCTTGCACGCCCACCGGGGTGGTGACCAGCGGCAGCCCCTCTTGCAGCGCCTCCACAACTTTCAACTTCACCCCGGCGCCGAAACGCAGCGGCACCACCGCCAGGCGGGCCGACGCGTAACGGGCGGCCAGGTCCGCATCGCTGAGAAAGCCGGTGACTTCCAGACCCGGCCCGGCAAGTCCGCGTACCTTCGGCGTCGGGTTGGACCCGGCCAGCACGACCTGTACGTCCGGCCGCCTTGCCCGGATCAGCGGCAAGACTTCCTGCACGAGCCATAGGGCGGCATCGACATTGGGCGCATGCGCGAAACCCGCCACGAACAGAATCTCGGGCCGTGCCAAAACCTTGGAACGCTCGGTAAAATGAGTAAAGAAGTACGGCACGATCGACGCGACGGTCGCTTCCGGCTCCAGCGACTGAGCGACGTCACGCTCCTCGTCGGAGGGATAGAG
>CAINEA010001046.1 GCA_903847525.1 uncultured Acetobacteraceae bacterium
GCAGACCCCCGAACCGGTTTTCGGGATCATCAAATCGGTGCTTGGGTTCCGTCAGTTCCTGCTGCGCGGGCTGGAGAATGTGCGCGGCGAGTGGAGCCTTGTGACCATGGCGTGGAATATGAAGCGGATGTTCGTACTCGCTCGGAATTGCTCCATCGTAGGCGCAGTGGGCGCCACAGCTTCATCCAGCTGGACGGTCTGCGATTTCAACCATCGCCGACGCGCGATCCTGCTGGTGACGGTCCTCGACCTCGAAACCCGTCTGACCGATGCAGTGCTGGATATGGCGGACAAGCTGATTGGCGGCCTCTTCGCCAAGGCGCGCAACGTCGCACGGCAGCGTTACGTCGCCAGCGCGGGAGATGTGGGCCGGCTGATGCGGTTGTTCCACGGTACGATCGAGGCGCTCGTCGTGGCTCAGGAGGGCGGTAACGACGCCTTCGAGGCCGTGGACGATGCGGTCGGCTGGCCAAAGCTGCTGCGCGTACGGAACGGAGTGCAGACCCTGACGGATCTGGCTGGCGTGGACCCGCTGATCCGCGCTGCAGATCGCTGGAGAACGCTGCACAAGTTCGCCCCTGGCCTGATCGAGACGTTGGAGTTCAAGGCTGCTCGTGCCAACGATCCAATGCTGTCTGCGCTCAAGCTGCTGCGGGACCTGAACCAGTCGGGCAAGCGTGAGCTTCCGGCGGATGCGCCCCTGCCGTTCCGCAAGGAGTGGCGTCGGTTGGTACTGGAGGAGGGGCGACCGAACCGACGTCTCTACGAGATGGCCGTCATGGCTACCCTGCGCGACAAGCTGCGCTCGGGTGACGTATGGGTCGAGAGCTCGTCCAACTATCGCCGTTTCGACAGCTATCTGCTGGCGCAGGCCGCCGTTGCGGGGCCTCGTGACGCTCAAAAGGTCGGAAACCGTCGGTTTGGCGCGCGCGTCATCGCTGCAAGCAGCGCGTGATCCCAATCGCCCGACCAGCCGCAAACGATGAGCCCGTGGTCGTCGAGAATCCGGTCGAGCAAACCATTGAGCGCCGGGCTGTAGGCACCCAGCTCCTCGTCTGTGTTCTTGATGCGGGTATCCATATAGTCGCCATGAAGCTTCAGAAAGAAGCATTGGCTGTGGATCAGCGGAATGGCACCGCGCAGGTCGTCGTCAGAGCGGATGACCGTGGGTTCGACGCCAGCTTCGCGCAGTGCGTTTTCGAGCAGGCGATCGAAGTTCGTTGTGACGACGACCCGGACAAAACCTTCGCGCACGAGCCAAGCTATCGCGTGGTGGGCCTTTGTAGGGACCTTGCGCCCTTCGCTTATGTCTTCGGCTGTTGGTTCGATGTAGCTGTGCAGGATCGACCGACGCTCGTCTGGTGTCGTTGTGAGTGCGTCAAGGATGGCGGAGTAATCAGGTTCGATGCCGGTCTGCTGTCGATACCAGGCCGCCCAGTCTTGTTCGCCGGCAGTGCCCTGCAGGTCGGCAACGCGTCGAATAAGATCGATCGTAATCTCCCAACCGGTCGGAATCTGGGCCGCCCGCGAAAGACCGGACCCCAGCAGCAGTGCATAGACGCCCTTGTTCTCGAAAAGCGAGAAGGCGAGGGAGGTTGACGGATCGATCACACAAAGCCTCCGCGTTCGGCCAAAGCGGCGACATCGCGCGCGCCGTGCAGCACACGAACAATGATCACGGCGTCGACGAGTGGCGTATAGTAGATGGCGTAGGCACCATGGAATGTCACGCGTAAGCCGGGTGCGAGCTGTTCCCGAGCGGGACCGACATGCGGAAAATGCCGAAGCGGTTCGAACACGGTTTCGATCGCGGCGATGAAACGGGTCGCCGTATCTTCGGACGCTTCAGTGGCGATATAAGCCCAGATTTCGGCGAGATCGGCTTCGGCCGTATCGGTTAGCCGGAGGGGGAGCGGGCGGCTAATAGCTTTCTCCCTCGTTCGATGATGCGGCCGGCGTCGAAGTCCTTGACCCGGCCTTCGGCGACATCCGTCAGGCCCTTGTCGATGTCAGCCTTGAGCGCCGTGAGTTCCTGCAGCTGCAGAGCGCGCTTCATTTTCCAGTCGCGTAGCGCCTCGCGCACCACCTCGCTGGATGAGGCATAATCGCCGCCCTCGACCGCGCCCTTGACTACGGCGGCCATGTCGGACGGTAGAGTGACGGTCATGCGTTCGATTTCGGCCATGGCTACCTCCTGGAAGCTAGTCGCATACTATATCATACTTTTGATGCATTTCAATGCTGAACTCAGCAATGCAAAGATCCTCAATGAACCGAACTCCTCCGGAATCGACCGGATCTTTCTCTGAAGGATGCTATCAGTATCCTTAAGCCTCTCCTCATTTTCCACCTGATCCGTTGCAGAACAAAAGAAGCTCAAAGTTGGCGCTTAGTTTACGAATAGAATCAGAATCGTCGGCATCGGGTTCGCATTCTTCCTTTTGTCGTAAACCGTTTGCATCGAGCTTGCGAACCACAAATCTCCCCGCGCGCAACACGATTCGC
>CAINEA010001047.1 GCA_903847525.1 uncultured Acetobacteraceae bacterium
CGTCGTCATGGTCACCCACGACGTGGAGGAGGCTGTGGTCCTCGCCGATCGCATCGTCGTCATGCGCCCGCGGCCCGGCCGCCTGTCCGAAACCATCACCGTCCGCCTGCCCCGCCCGCGCGATAGACTATCCCCCCTGTTCGACGCCGTGAAACGGCGTGTTATGCAGGCGATCGATCGCTCGCTGTCAGATGAAAAAACCCCGGCCCAGCGCCAGGCTGCCGACGGCTCCTCCCTATGGTGGTAAACCCCGCCTGCTCCCGACCGAAAGGACTCTGAAATGGATGCCAACGAACTCCGTGCCATGCAGGCGCCACTGAAAAGCCGCTACAAGGAAACGCCGGACGCCGCCACGATCACGCTGCGCGCCACCGGCGAGCTCGACAGCGCCGGCATTGCCTGCAAGGTCGAAACCGGCCGCGCCATCGCCACGGCCGGCCTGCACCCGCTCACCGGCGGTTCCGGCCTGGAACTCTGTTCCGGCGACATGCTGCTCGAAGCCCTCGTCGCCTGCGCCGGCGTCACCCTGAAGGCAGTTGCCACCGCACTCGAAATCCCGCTCCGCTCCGGCCGCGTCACCGCCGAGGGCGACCTCGATTTCCGCGGCACGCTCGGCGTGGACAAAGGCGCCCCCGTCGGCTTCCGCGCCATCCGCCTCAGCTTCGACATTGACGCCGACGCGACCGATGAACAGATCGCCACGCTGCTGAAACTGACCGAACGCTACTGCGTCGTGTTCCAGACCATCAACCAGAAGCCCGCGCTAGACGTCGTCGTCAACCGCGCCGCCTGAAGAAGGAAACGCACCATGTCCGAAGCTCCCAGCTACGGTTTCGCCACCCTGTCGGTCCACGCCGGCGCCAGCCCGGACCCCTCCACCGGCGCCCGCGCCACGCCGATCTACCAGACCACGTCCTTCGTGTTCGACGACGTGGATCACGCGGCCTCGCTGTTCGGCCTGCAGGCCTTCGGCAACATCTATACCCGCATCGGCAACCCCACCAACGCGGTGCTCGAAGAACGCGTCGCCGCCCTCGAAGGCGGCACCGCCGCCCTCGCGGTCGCCTCCGGCCACGCCGCGGAATTCCTCACCTTCGCCACGCTGATGGAACCCGGCGACGAATTCGTCGCCTCCCGCAAGCTCTACGGCGGCTCGGTCAACCAGTTCAACCACGCCTATAAAAGCTTCAACTGGAACGTGAAATGGGCCGACGATGAAAGCCCCGAGGCTTTCAAGCGTGCCATCACATCCAAGACCAAGGCCGTGTTCATCGAATCGATCGCCAACCCCGGCGGCGTCATCATGGACATCGCCGGCATCGCCGCGGTGGCGCATGAGGCCGGCGTGCCGCTGATCGTCGACAACACGATGGCAACCCCGTACCTGATCCGCCCGTTCGAGCACGGCGCCGACATCATCGTCCACTCCGCCACCAAGTTCCTCGGCGGCCACGGCAACTCCATCGGCGGCGTGATCGTCGATGGCGGCAAGTTCGATTGGATGAAGTCCGGCCGCTACCCGATGCTGTCCAAGCCGCGCCCGGAATACTCGGGCATGGTTCTCGGTGAAACCTTCGGCAATTTCGGCTTCGCCATCGCCTGCCGCGTGCTCGGCCTGCGCGATTTCGGCCCGGCCCTGTCGCCGTTCAACGCCTTCCTGATCCTCACCGGCATCGAAACCCTGCCACTGCGCATGCAGCGCCACTGCGACAGCGCGATGATCGTGGCCACGCACCTGGCCGCCCATCCCGCCATTGCCTACGTCAACTACGCCGGCCTGCCCACCGACAAGTATCACGCCCTCGCCCAGCGCTACACGCCGAAAGGTGCGGGTGCTGTCTTCACCATCGGCCTGAAGGGCGGCTACGATGCCGGCGTGCGGCTGGTTTCCAACCTGTCGCTGTTCTCCCATCTGGCGAACATCGGCGACACCCGCTCGCTGGTCATCCACCCCGCCTCCACCACCCACCGCCAGCTCACCGACGAACAACGCGCCGCCGCCGGCGCCGGCTCGGAAATCGTGCGCCTCTCCATCGGCCTCGAAGACCCCGCCGACCTGATCGCCGACCTGGACCAGGCCCTAGCGGCTGGGTAAGCGAACGACGCAA
>CAINEA010001048.1 GCA_903847525.1 uncultured Acetobacteraceae bacterium
ATCGGCATCGTCATCGGCGTGTCCACCGCGCCCGGACAGACCGAGTTCACCCGGATTTTCGGCGCCAGTTCCTGCGCCAGCACCCGCGTCAGGGTCAGCACGCCGCCCTTCGAGGCCGCGTAGGCGCTCGATCCCGCGAAGGGGCGGATACCGACGCCGGAGGCGATGTTGACGATGGTGGACTGTCCGGCTGCCAGCAGGAACGGCGTGGTGGCCTTGCAGACCGCGTACAGCCCGGTCAGGTTCACGTCCACCACACGGCGGAACACCGCGAGGTCGGTGTCGGCCATGTCGCCGCCGTCCAGGATGCCGGCGGCGTTCACCAGGCCATCCAGACCGGCAAAGGTGTCGGCGGCCTTCTTCACCGCCGCCTGCACCTGGTCCCAGTCGGTGATGTCCACCGCCAACGCCAGGCCGCCGATTTCGTCGGCAACCGCTTGCGCGGCTTCCTGCTGGCGGTCCAGCACCGCCACTTTGGCGCCTTCGGCGGCGAACAGCCGCGCGGTGGCGGCGCCGATGCCGGATGCACCGCCGGTGATCAGGATGCGCCGGCCGGCCAGCCGCCCGGCGGGCGCGGGCGGAGGATTGGGGGGAACCCAGCCGATGTCGTCACTCATGTGCTTGGCATCTCCAGAACGTTCTTCGCCAGAACATTACGTTGAATCTCGTTCGACCCGCCATAGATCGTGGCGGGGCGAGACTGGATGAACAGGCCGGTGGGGTTCAGTTCGCGGTTACCCTCCAGCGGACCGAAATTGCCGCCATGCTCGCCGGAGATTTCCAGCATCAGTTCGGTGATGCGCTGGTAAAGCTCGGTCTGGTTGACCTTCAGCATGGAGATGTCCGGACCCGGGTTCTCCCCGCGGCGCACCTTGTCGGCGAAGGTTTCGTACAGCGCCTTGTGATCGGCCAGCTGCAGCTTGATCTGGATGTAGCGCTCACGGAACTCCGGATCGTCCATCACCCCCAGCTTCTCCGCCAGCAGCTTCAGGCGGGAAAACGCGTTGGAGGATTGGCGGGGGGACCCGATGGAGATGCGTTCGAACCCCAGCAGGTTCTTCGCCATCGTCCAGCCCTTGTTCGGCTGCCCGACCAGATTGGCGGCGGGCACGCGCACGTCATCGAAGAAGGTCTCGCAGAACTCGTCGTGCATATCCAGGTTCTTGATCGGGCGGATGGTGATGCCCTTCGTGTCCATCGGTATCAGCAGGAACGAAATCCCCTCCTGCTTCTTCGCCTGCTTGTCCGTGCGCACCAGGCAGAAAATCCAGCTCGCATCCATCGCCAGGGACGTCCAGATCTTCTGGCCATTCACCACGTAGTCGTCGCCGTCGAGGATCGCCTCGGTGCGCAAAGATGCAAGATCCGATCCGGCATTTGGCTCGGAATAGCCCTGGCACCAGATATGCTCGCCGGACAGGATCTTCGGCAGGAAGAACGTCTTCTGCTCATCCGTGCCGTAGCGCGTCAGCAGCGGGCCGATCATGTTCACGCCCATGTCGTTAAAGCGGGCGCAGCCGTGGCGCTCGCGTTCCTCGATCATGATCAGTTGCTGGGACGCCGACAGCCCCATGCCGCCGTATTCGCGCGGCCACGCCGGACACAGCCAGCCCTTTTCCGAAAGCTTGTAGTACCAAACCTTATTTTCCGAGAAATGAAGCCGCTTGGGCGGGTTGCGGATTTCCGGCGGATAATTCGCCTCGATCCAGCCGCGCACCTCCGCGCGAAAGCTGTCGTCGTCCATCCCGCTATAGTCGTCGGACTGGCCGACCGTGACGCCATTGGAAGCCATCGCACTCATCTTGCGGCACTCCTTTCCAGAAGCCGGTCTTCCTCGGTCCGCGGGTCGCCGCCATAGGGGGCGTGCAGCACGCGATTGACGAAGATGCCCGGTGTGTGAACGTTCTCCGGCTCGATATCGCCAAGCTCCATCATATGCTCGGCCTGCGCGATGGTCAGCTTGGAGGCCATCGCCACGATCGGGTTGAAGCTGCGGCCGGACTGCTTGAAGGTCAGGTTGCCCCAGCGATCGGCCTGCCAGGCCTCCACCAGGCCCACATCGCCGAAAATTGCCTTCTCCAGCACGTAGTCCCGGCCATCGAAGTTCCGCAGCTCCTTGCCGGCGCCCAGGATCGTGCCGACGGAGGTGGGGGTGTAGAAGGCCGGCACGCCGGCGCCGGCGGAGCGGATGCGTTCGGCCAACGTGCCCTGCGGCACCAATTCCAGCTCGATCTTGCCGGCCTGGTACAGCGGTTCGAACCCGACATTGGTCGCACTGCGCGCCCAGGAGACGATCAGCTTGCGAACCCGGCCAAGCTCGATCAGCCGGCCCATGCCCTCCCGTCCCCGGCCGATCGTGTTGGCGACCAGGGTAAGGTCCCGCGCGCCCTGCTCGACAAGCCCATCGAGCAGGATGTGCGGCTCCCCGATCATCGCGAAGCCGGCGATCAGAACGGTGGCGCCGTCCTTCACGCCTTCCAGCGCCTCGGCGACCGAGCGGACGCGCTTATCGATCATTGCGCAGGCGCCTAGGCGATCCCGGGCGCCTTGGCGGCGCTCAGCTTGGTGCCGTTTTCCGCGAGCTGGCGCAGGAACGGCGACGGCGCCCAGCGCTCACCGTATTGCTGGTGCCAGGCGGCGATCTGGTTGTAGACGTCACGCACGCCGATGCCGTCCGCCCAGAACATCAGCCCGCCGCGATAGCGCGGAAAGCCGAAGCCGTGCAGCCACATCACGTCGATGTCCGAGCCGCGATAGGCGATGCCCTCTTCCAGGATCTTGCAGGCCTCGTTCAGGGAGGAGAACAGCAGACGGCGGAGGATTTCCTGGTCAGTGAATTCGCGCTGCGGCACGCCCATCTCGGCCGAGATCTGCTTGATCAGGGCAGTGACCTCCGGATCGGTGTGCGGCGTGCGGTCGCCCTTTTCATATTTGTACCAGCCCGCCCCGGTCTTCTGGCCGTAGCGGCCCATTTCCACCAGCTTGTCGGCGATCGGCAGCCTGCGGTAGTTCGGATTGGCATCCGCGCGGCGCTTGCGCCCGGCATAGCCCACATCCAGGCCGGCCAGATCGCCCACCGCGAAGGGGCCCATCGGATAGCCGAAATCGACCATCACCTTGTCCACCTGCGCCGGCAGGCAGCCTTCTTCCAGCAAAATCACCATTTCAGAGTTGAACGGCGCGCGCGAGCGATTGGCCAGGAAGCCGTCGCAATTGCCGGCGACGGCGGAGATCTTGCCGATCTTCTTGCCGAGCTGCATGACCGAGGCCAGCGTGTCCGGCGCGGTCTTGGACCCGCGCACCACTTCCAGCAGCTTCATCACGTTGGCCGGGCTGAAAAAATGCGCGCCCGCCACGTCCTGCGGACGCTTGGTTACCGATGCAATCTCGTCGATGTCCAGCGCCGAAGTGTTGGAGAGCAGCAGCGCCCCAGGCTTCATCACCTCGTCCAATTTCACAAAAATTGGCTTCTTCACGTCCATCTGCTCGAACACGGCCTCGATCACCACGTCCTGCTGGGCGATGTCGTCATAGCCCGCCACCGGTTCGATCCGCGCGAGGCGGCGGTCCATCTCGTCCTGCGCCAGGCTGCCGCGCTTGACGGAAGTGGCGTAGTTGTCGCGGATGCGCTGCATGCCCTTGGCGAGGCCCTCGGCGGTCGCATCCATGATCTTCACCGGGAAGCCGAAATCGGCGAAGGACATGGCGATGCCGCCGCCCATGGTTCCAGCGCCGACCACGGCGGCGTTCTTGAACTCGCGAATGGGAACATCCTTCGATAGGCCAGGGATCTTCGCCACTTCACGCTCGGCGAAGAAGGCGTAGCGCAGCGCCTTCGCCTCATCGGCGTTCACCAGCTCCTCGAAGAGTTCCTGCTCGCGCGCCATGCCCTGGTCGAACGGCAGGGTGCAGGCGGCTTCCACCGCGGCGATGCAGTTGTAGGGAGCCTTCTGGTTGCGGGCGCGACGGGCGATACTTTTGCGGATATCGTCGAAGATGCCGGGATTGTCCCGGGCCTCCTGCAGTTTCGTTTCGTTGTCGCGCACGCGCGGCAGGGGTCGCTTGTCGGCGATTTCACGCGCGAAGGCGATGCCGGCGTCGACGATGTCGGCGCTGTCATCCACAACGCGGTCGACGATGCCGTAGTTGATGGCCTCGGATGCCGGGACGTGGCGGCCAGAGGTGATCATCTCCAAGGCCCGCTTCGGCCCGGCCAGGCGCGGCAGGCGCTGCGTGCCGCCGCCGCCGGGCAGGATGCCGATCAGCACTTCGGGCAGGCCGAGCTTCGCGGACTTGGTGGCGACGCGGTAGTGGCAGCCCATGGCGGTTTCCAGCCCGCCGCCAAGCGCGAAGCCGTGGATGGCGGCGACGACCGGCTTGGCGCTGCGGTCCAGCAGATCGTACGGGCGTTCGCCGAGCGGCAGGCGCTTGCGGGCCGTGCCGAAGCCGCGGATGTCCGCGCCGGCGATGAAGCTGCGCCCCGCACCGACCATCACCATGGCCTTGATGGCCGGGTCCGCATTGCCTTCCTGCAGGCAGGCAATGATGCCTTCCGCCACGCCCGGGCCGAGGGCATTCACCGGCGGATAGTCGACGATGATGACGCCGATATCGCCGCGCTTTTCCAGGCGGACCACTGCTGCTTCGCTCATGACGTTCCCCAAATATCTCAGCCGGCCGCGTTATCGGGCCCATGGATCAACTGTAGAAAACCCTGCCCGCCCCGTCCAATCGGGGCGGGCGGCTTAGGTCTCGATCACGAGCACTGCCTGTTCCTCGGCGATCGGATCGCCCTCCGCCACAAGGATCTCCGTGACCTTGCCGGCGGCGGTGGCGACGATGGGAATTTCCATCTTCATGGATTCCAGGATCATCAACTGATCCTCCTCGGCCACGACCGCGCCGACCGTGGTTTCGATCTTCCACATATTGCCAGCCACTTCGGACTTCACGACGACACGACTCATCTCGACCCTGCTCCCTGATCTACCCACCGGTATTGTTCCCACACGATGGCCAGAGCTAACCTACCCCACAAGCGCCAATCGGCAAGGGCGCGATATTGGAAGGAATGCGGATGACCTGGCAGCCCGAGCTTGACGAGCTTCGCGCCCGAGAGAA
This sequence comes from uncultured Acetobacteraceae bacterium, assembly GCA_903847525.1. Classification (GTDB taxonomy): domain Bacteria; phylum Pseudomonadota; class Alphaproteobacteria; order Acetobacterales; family Acetobacteraceae; genus PALSA-911. The sequence goes on from CAINEA010001048.1 coordinate 5,122, forward strand.
GATGGCACGGCAGATGGGCGGGGCCGACAAGGTCAAGCGCCAGCATGACGCCGGGCGCCTGACCATCCGCGAGCGGATCGACGCGCTGGCAGACCCCGGCAGCTTCCACGAGGTCGGCACCATCGCCGGCAAGGCCAGCTATGACGGCGACAACAAGCTGATCGAGCTTACTTCTTCCAACTGCGTGATGGGCCGGGCGGACATCGATGGCCGGCCGGTGGTGATCGTTGGCGACGATTTCACCGTGCGCGGCGGTTCCGCGGACGCCACGATCAAGGAAAAGCCGCTGATGGCGGAACAGATGGCGGAGGCGCTGCGCCTGCCGATCATCCGCATCATCGAAGGCTCCGGCGGCGGCGGCTCGGTGAAAACAATCGAAACGACCGGACGGGCCAACCTGCCCGGCGGCATTTCCAGCGGCACGCAGGCGTTTCACTACACCACCAACAACATGTCGGTGGTCCCGGTGGTCGGGCTCGGCCTCGGTTCCGTGGCGGGCCTGGGGTCCGCACGGCTGGTCGCCAGCCATTACTCGGTGATGACCAAGGACACGTCCGCGATGTTCGTGGCCGGGCCGCCGGTGGTGGCGCGCACCGGGCAGAATTTGACGAAGATGGAGCTGGGCGGCTGGGAAATCCAAACCCGCGCCGGTGCGGTGGATCACGCCGTGGACACCGAGGAAGAGGCCTTCGCCGCCACCCGCCGGTTCCTGTCCTACCTGCCGTCCAGCGTCTATAACGTGGCGCCGCGTGGCCCACGTACCGACGATCCGAACCGGCGCGAGGAGATGCTGTTCCACGCCATCCCCCGGGAAACGCGCAAGGTCTATCGCATGCGGCCGATCCTGGACGCGGTGCTGGACAAGGGATCGTTCTTCGAAATGGGCAAGAATTTCGGCCGCTCGATCATCACCGGGCTGGCACGCATCGACGGTTTGCCGGTGGCGGTGATGGCGTCGGACCCGTATTTCTATGGCGGAGCCTGGACCGCGGATGCCTGCAACAAGGTGATCCGCTTTATCGACATGGCCGAAACGTTCCACATTCCCGTGGTGTATTTCCTGGATTGCCCAGGCTTCCTGATCGGGCTGGAAGCCGAGAAATCCGCCGTCATCCGGCTCGGCACCCGCGCCATGGCGGCGGTGAACCAAACCACGGTGCCGTGGTGCACGATGATCGTGCGCAACTCGTTCGGCGTGGCCGGCGCCGTGCACCAGCCGGCCGGGCGCTTCGCCGTGCGCTATGCCTGGGTATCGGCCCGCTGGGGCTCGCTGCCGCTGGAAGGCGGCATCGAAGCGGCGTACCGGCAGGATATCGCCGACAGCGAAGACCCCAAGGCAAAGCTCCGGGAAATCGAGGACCGGCTGAACAAGCTGCGGTCACCGCACCGAACCGCCGAAGCCTTCTGGGTGGAAGAACTGATCGACCCGCGCGATACCCGCAAACTACTGGTCGACTTTGCCCGCCTGGCCGAGCCGCTGCGCCGGCCTGGACCGACCGGGTTTGGGATCAGGCCCTGAGGTAGGCAAGCAAGGCCAGGGGGCGCTGCCCCCTGGACCCCCGCCAGAGGCTCGCCTCTGGACTCCTGGTTATTTTCTATGAAAAGGGCGGGCGATGGCGGTGCAACCAGCACCACCTCGC
>CAINEA010001049.1 GCA_903847525.1 uncultured Acetobacteraceae bacterium
ACCCAATCCGCAGCCCGACGTAAATTATTGGCGGAAGCGAATACAATCAATGCCACCTGGACACCGCACCGGGCGACTTTGCTTATGTACCAGCGGTTGCGCTAGATGATCCGGGCTTCGAATGGCGGCAGAAGGTCCGGTGCGTCGAATTCCAGCACCCACAAATCCGGATCGAAGCCCACCTGGCGCTCGACATAGGCATCCGCCGCCGCCTGTTCGACGGGCACAGGACCGGTCGCGCGCATCCAGCTCAGCTCTCCTTCGGCAGTGCGTATCTGAGACAGCACGGCAAGCCCATCCCGGCTGCGCAGCACCACGAGCACGCCGCCCGCGTCCGGATCTCCCTTGCGCAGCACCGCGCCGGAACGGCCGCCCAGATCGGCCATCCGCAACGCCATCTTCACCCACAATCCCGCCTTGACCCTGGGCGGCCGGTCCTCCATGCCGCTCACGCGCCGGAACCGGGCATCGCGGTCGCCGCCGCCTGCAAGGCCGGATCGAACGCCACATCGCGCGGGCGCCCGCGCAGGCTTTCGCCACCGTCGACGAAAATTGTCTCCCCGGTCATCGACGGCATCGAGAGGATGAAACGCACGCAGGCGGCGATTTCGTCCGGCGTGCTGCTGCGGCCAAGCGGCGCGGCGCGCCAGGCACGCTGAAAGGACGCCTCCGTCTGCTTGCCACTGATCACGGTCAGCCCAGGCGCAACCCCGCAAACGCGGATCCGTGGCGCCAGGGCCATCGCCAGCATCTCAGTTAACCCGCCGAGCGCGACCTTACTCAGTGTGTAGGACAGGAAATCAGGATTCAGGTTGCCGATCTTCTGATCCAGCAGGTTGACGATGCACCCGGCTTCCGCACCATCGGAGTCGTGGTTGGCAAATTGCGCCGCAAAGTCGCGACACAGCAGCACCGGAGCGATCAGATTCGGGGATAGATGATCGCGCAACGTATTCCACGTCACGCTGCGGATGTCGTCGTGATAGAAATTCGACGCGTTGTTGATGAGGCAGTCGAGACGGCCGTACGCGTTGACGCAGCGCCCGACCAAGCCCTCGGCGTCATCCTGACGGGATAAATCGGCCTGCATCGGAAAGCAGACGCCGCCGACGGCAGAAATCCCGGCCGCCAGCGATTCGGCCTCGGTGGCCGAGCGGTTGTAGTGGACGATGACCTGCCACCCATCGGCAGCAAGCATCCGTGCAATCGCAGCGCCGATACGTTTTCCGCCGCCGGTGACCAAAGCCGTGCGCGTGGCGCTCATGCCGCCGCACTCTTGACCGGAATCGCCTCACGGCGCCGATAAACCTCCACTCCGGCCGCGGCTGCCTCATTAAAGATATCCGGCTTCATCACCGACACCCGGCAGGCCAGCACCGCTGGATGGCGGAAGCACAGCCCGACCAACTCATCGACCAGGGTTTCCAGCAGATCGGTATGCGGGCGGGACGGCCAGGCTTTCAGTTCGTCACGGATCGGGTCGTAGTCGATGAGGCCCTGGGCGGCCTCGGCAGCCGGGCCGTGCAGGGCGGCGAACATTTCAATGTTGACCACCAGACGGGTCGGCCGCTCCCTGTGGCGTTCCCATGGGTGCAGGCCGACATGCGCCTCCGTGACGAGATCGCGCAGCATCACGCGGATGTAGTCGCGCGAGCCGTTCCAGGGATCGGAGCCGCCTCCCCTGCTATTGTCTGCCGTCAATGTCTTCATACTGCTTGGCCTCTCCGAGATTGTAGCCGGACGCCGCCGGGGGAGTTTCCGCGCGCCAGGAAACGTCGATATGGTGCTTTGGCGCGTGTTCTGCTCCATTTCTCCCGCACGGCTCCAATCTCGTTACCAGCAACGTCCTGCCGCCTCTTACCCACTCGCACGGAAGTTCCCTATGAACCGAATCGCCGCCCTGCTGGCCCAGCTGCTTCCCGCAGTTGCCGTTGTTCTGTCTTCCGGCCCCGTCCGGGCAGCCGACCACATCAATTTCGGCCTGGATTGGAAGGCCGAGGCCGAATATGCCGGATTCTACCAAGCCGCCGCCACGGGGCTCTACGCCAAGCGTGGCCTGGATGTCACCATCCAGCAGGGCGGGCCGCAGGTGAACCACACCCAGCTGCTGCTGGCCGGACGGCTGGATTTCAACATCGCGTCCAACAGCTTCACGGCGATGAACTTCGTCAAGGAGAACATTCCCTTCCGCGCGGTGGCGGCGATATTCCAGAAGGACCCGTCGGTGCTGATCGCCCATCCCGGCCAAGGCAATGACAGCTTCGCGGCGTTGAAAGGCAAGGCCATCATGATCGGCTCCGATACCCGTGTCGGCTGGTGGAACTTCGTGCGGGCCAAATTCGGCTATAGCGACAGCCAGATCCGCCCCTACACGTTCAACCTGCAGCCGTTCCTAGCCGATCCGAAGGCAATCCAGCAGGGCTATATCGGTTCCGAGCCGTTCGCCATTCGCCAGGCGGCCGGGTTCGAGCCGGTGGTGATGCTGGTGGCCGATGCCGGTTTCGCCGGGTATGCGAGCCTGATCGCCACGTCTGACAGGAACATCCGGGAGCGTCCGGAAATGGTGCAAAAATTCGTCGATGCGTCGATCGAGGGCTGGTACTCGTATTTATACGGCGACCCGGTGCCGGCCAATGCGGCGATCAAGAAGGAAAATCCGGAGATGACGGATGCGCTGCTGACCTATGGCCGCGATATCCTGAAATCCAAGGGAATTATCGATTCCGGCGATGCGCTGACGTATGGCATCGGCGCGATGACGCCAGAGCGCTGGAACGAGTTCCTGCGCACGATGGCCAAGGAGGGCGTGTACCCGGCCGATCTGGACGCATCGCGCGCCTACACCACGCAGTTCGTCAACAAGCGGGTAGGCATGGAACTGAAGCATTAACGGGCAGCGGAGCGGCTTCGGTTCATATGCCGGGCGGCGGCTGACTTGCTGACGATCTCCTCGGTCGGTCGGCGGTTCCCGGACGGGACCGTGGCGCTGCGCGATGCGTCGCTGCGGTTGGAAAGCGGCGATTTCATTGCCCTGCTCGGCCCGTCCGGCTGCGGCAAGTCAACGCTGCTGCGGCTGATATCCGGGCTCGACCGGCCCGATGCCGGGCGCCTGGACTGGGATGGCGGGCGGGCGCCGGCGGCGGGGGAAATCGGCTTCGTGTTTCAGGATGCGACGCTGCTGCCCTGGGCGACGGCGGAGGACAATGTTTTCCTGCCGCTGCGTCTGCGCGGCGTTTCCCGGCAGAATGCGGCAACCGATGTGCGATCCGCATTAGCCCGCGTCGGGCTGGCGGGCTTCGAGCAATCGCGGCCGAGGCAGTTGTCGGGCGGCATGCGCATGCGAGTTTCCATCGCCCGCGCGCTGGTCACCCGCCCGAGACTGCTGCTGATGGATGAACCGTTCGCCGCGCTGGACGAATTCACCCGCCACCGTCTGCAGCAAGACCTGATCGCGCTGTGGCAGTCGATCGGCTGCACCATCGTGTTCGTGACCCACTCGATCTATGAGGCGGCGTTCCTAGCCCGCCGCGTGGTGCTGATGACGCCGAGGCCGGGGCGGATCGCCTGCGAGATCGCCTCGACCCTGGTGCCCGGACCGGAAACGCGGCTCGAGCCCGGCTATGCCGCACTGGTGGCGGATATCACGCATGCGATGGGACAGGCGCTGGAACACGCATGAATCCGAAATGGATGCGCTTCGCGCCCAGCCTGTTCGGGCTGCTGTCACTGGCGGCCTGGGAGGCGGCGGTGCGGCTGGCGGGAGTACCGGTATATGTGCTGCCGGGACCGCTGGCGATCATCGCCGCGTTCTTCGCCGATCCGGTGGGGCTGCTCGGCTCGCTGGCATCGACGCTGATCGTGACCGTCACCGCGCTGATGACTTCCGCCACGTTGGGTGTGGCGCTGGCTCTGGCGATGTCGGCGAGCCGGCTGGCACGGGCGGCGATCCTGCCCTGGGCGGTGGTGCTGCAGGTAACGCCGATCGTGGCGATCGCGCCGCTTGTGATCATCTGGGTCGGCGATCCATTCACCTCGCTGGTGGTATGCGCCACCATCGTCGCGTTCTTTCCGGTTTTCGCGAACACGGCGGCCGGGCTGGCATCCGCGCCGGCCGAGCTGAACGATCTATTCCGGCTATATGGCGCGTCGCGCCGCGACACACTGTTCCTGCTGCGCCTACCGGCGGCGCTGCCGTATTTCCTGGCTGGCTTACGCATTTCCGGCGGGCTGGCGCTGGTGGGTGCCGTGGTGGCGGAGTTCGTCGCCGGCTCCGGGGGGTTTGCGTCCGGCCTGGCATATCGCATCCTGGAGTCCGGCTACCGCCTGCAAGTCGCGCGGATGTTCGCCGCCCTCGTGCTGCTGTCGTTGACGGGGATCGCGATCAACGTGGGGCTGGGCGCCCTGGACGAGGCGCTGCTGCGCCGGCGCGGGGAGACACATAACACAAGGGAGAGCGTGCCATGACCGAGTATCCGACGCCCGGCAAGAAGGCGATCGTCAATGTGCGGATCTACACGATCCGCCCGCGCGGCATTCCGCAATGGCTGAAGATTTTCGAGGAGTTCGGCCTGCCGGTTCAACTCAAGCATCTGGGCCCGCCGGTGGGATATTATTACAGCGAGATCGGCCCGCTCAATCAGGTTACACATATCTGGGAATATGACAGCCTGGCCGACATGGAAACCCGCCGTGCGGCACGCAACGCTGATCCAGATTGGCAGAAATACGTTGCCGCGACCGAGGGGTTCGTGGTGGCGCAGGAAGACCGAATTCTGCGCCGTGCCGTGTTCAAGGCGCTCGGCTAGGACTACACAGGCAAGGCGGGAAGCCTCCCGCCCTGCGAGACTACGAGGGACATCGTGAAGACTACCAAGACGAATGGCGCAAAACCCTTGACCGAGGGCCAGAAGGCTTATGAGGCGAAGCGCGCGGCCAAGGCGGGCATGAGCCTGGACAAGTGGCTGGCGAGCAAGCAACGGGCGCAGGAAGCGGAGGCGCGCGAGCGGGAAAAGGCGGCCGAGCCGCCAAAGCCGCCGAAGAAGCCCGGGTTTTTCGGGCGCCTGCTGGATCGCGCGCACAAGCCGCTCTGAAAGGCGTCTTGTCAGCTACGACAGGCTACCCCGCCACGCTTGCGGCGCATGCGGACTGGTCCGTGGATGCACGCAAGCGCTGGGTGGCGATGGCGCAGCGGGACGGTACTGGCTGGCGGCTACTGCCCCCTGCCCCGGTTGGCCAAGTCGGGGACTTTTTCAGCCGGTTGCGCTGTCTGGCGGATGGCGGCGCGGTGGCGCTCGGCGTGGATCTGCCGCTCGGGCTGCCGCGCGCCTATGCGGCGCAGCGCTACGAGGCGGATTTCCTTACATTCCTACGCGGATTGGCCCAGCGGCCCGGGTTTTTTCAGGTTTGTGCCAACCTGGATGAACTAACGCCTGAGCGGCCATTTTATCCCGCCCGCGGTATCAAGGGCATGACGAGGGCATCGCATGCGGAGCGGCTGCGCCTTGGAAGCCCTGGCGGGTTGTCCCGCGCCTGCGACAAGGCCACCAACGAACGCCCCGCCGGCGCCCCGCTGTTCTGGACTCTGGGGGCCAACCAGTCCGGCAAGGCCGCGATCGCCGCCTGGCGCGACATGCTGCTGCCGGCCTTGGCCGAGAACGAGAATTTGCGCCTGTGGCCCTTCGAGGGGCCATTCCGTTCGCTCCTGGCTCCAGGCTCGGTGGCGCTGGCGGAGACCTATCCGGCGGAGGCGCTGCGCCACCTCGGCATCCGGCTGACCGGCAGCAAGCGCCGGCAATCCGATCGCGCCGGCGTGGCCGATGGGCTGTTCACGGCGATGAAGGCGCTAGATGCGTCGCCCGAACCAGAATTGGCAGCCCTGGTGCGGGACGGCTGCGGAGCGGACGCAGCTGGCGAGGATCGTTTCGATTGCCTGCTAGGAGTGCTGTGCGTACTCAACGTGCTGGCCGGCAACCGCCCGGATACCGCGCCAGACGATCCCTGGGTCGGACGCTGGGAGGGCTGGGTGTTGGGCCAGACGGCGATGCCCCTGCCCGCGCTATCCTGAATAAAGCCCCGCCGAACGCGCACGCACCTTTGTCAAAGCTACCAGCAGTTCGAACACCGGCATCGCCACGTCGAGCTTCTTCGCCAGTTCCAGCGGCGTGACATACAGCGCGTCGATCTCCATCGGGCGGCCGAGTTCCAGATCCTGCAGGATGCTGGGCTTATGCTTCACGCCGATATTGGATGCCATCACCTTGTCGGGGTTCAGGCTGATCTCGCAGCCCATGGCATACGCCAGCGCTGTGGCCTCCGCCAGCATCGCGCGGCCGGCTGCCTGGGTTTCAGGGTCAATATGGGCGTCGTTCAGATTGGCCTGGCCGAGCACGCATAACGGGCCGGTGACCATGTTCAGCAGCAGCTTGCGCCAGATCTCGTCACGGACCTTCGGCGTCACGTCCATGGTGATGCCGCCGGCGCGCAAGATTTCCGCCAGCGCCTGGGCGCGCGACGAGATCGATCCGTCCGGCTCGCCCAGGATGAGGCGGGAGCGCCCTTCGACATGGATATGGCCGGGCTCGGTGACCGAACAGGCGGAATAGACGATGCCGGCGATGGCCCGCTCGGGACCCACAGCGTTCCAGACGGCGCCACCGGGATCGATACGCTCCAGCCGGGTGCCGTCCAACGCGCCGCCGTGGCGGTGGAAGTAGAACCAGGGCACGCCGTTCATCGCGAACACCACCGAGGTTTCCGGCCCGAGCAAGGGGGCGATGCCGGCGGCGACGGAGGCCAGAGCGGGGGCCTTCACCGCGACGATCACCGCGTCCTGCGGACCGAGTTCGCCCGGGTCGGCGCTGGCCTTGACCGTCGCATGGATCTCGCCATCCGCGGCGTGCACACGCAGGCCGTCGCGCTGCATCGCTGCGAGATGGGCACCGCGCGCAACGACCGAAACATCCGCACCGCCCTTGAACAGGCGGCCGGCCAGATGGCCGCCGATCGCGCCGGCGCCGTAGACGCAGATTTTCACGACAGGATGTCCACGGCCGCGCGGGAAAGCGCCTGCACGCCCATTGCGATGCAGGCCTCGTCCGGCTGGTAGTCGGAATTATGCAGATCGTCGGACCGTCCGGGCTGTCCGGAGCCGACCTTCAGCTGAAAGGACGGGACCAGGTTCGCCATCAGGGCGAAATCCTCGCCGCCCATGATCGCTTCCACCTCGCCGATCACATCGCCGCACTGGCTCTGCACCGCCTGTACCACGCGTTCCAGCACCGCGTCGTCATTGACCAGCGCCGGCACGCCGCGTTCATAGGTCATCTCGCAGCGGACGCGCATCGTGGCGCCGATGCCGTCGCAGAGGCGGCGCATCGCGGCTTCGGCGACGTCCTGTGCCTCGCCGTGCAGGGTGCGGACGGTGCCGCGAAGCAGGCAGCTATCGGGGATGATGTTATGCGCGGTGCCGGCATGGATCGCCGCCACGGTGACAACGGCGGGGTGCACCGGCTTGACCTCGCGCGAGACCACGGTCTGCAGCATGCCGACGAGTTGCGCCGCCGCCACGATCGGGTCGACGGCGTATTGCGGGAAGGCGGCGTGACCAGACTTGCCATGCACGACGATCTCGAACTTGTCAGAGGCGGCGAGGCTGGGGCCGCGGGCAAAGCCGAAGCGGCCGACCGGGATGTCCGGGTGGTTGTGCAGGGTCAGCGCCATGTCGATCTTCGGGCCGTCCATCACCCCTTCGCGGATCATCCGCGCCATGCCGCCCAGGCCCTCCTCGGCGGGCTGGAAGACCAGCTTTACCGTGCCAGCGAGTTGCGGGGCGAGTTGCTTGAGCACCGCGGCGACGCCGAGCAGGGTGGTGGTGTGGATGTCGTGCCCGCAGGCGTGCATCATGCCGGGATGCCGGCTGGCGAAGGGCAGTCCGGTCTGTTCCTGGATCGGCAGCGCGTCCATGTCCGCCCGGATTGCCAGAACGGGGCCGGGGCGCCCACCTTCGATCAGGCCGACCACGCCGGTGCCGGCGATGCCGGTTCGATGGGCGATGCCGAGGCGTTCGAGCTCGCGGGAAACCACGCCGGCGGTGCGCACCTCCTCGAAACCGATTTCCGGATGGGCGTGGATGTCACGACGGATTTCGATCAGTTCCGGCTCGATCCGCGCAGTCTCGGCACGGATCGCGGTCGCCGGATCGTTCGCCAAGGGTAAGGTGGCTGAGGACATCGGTACTCTCAATTTAAGGGAAAGCGTTGGGGACATCTTGGCGTATTGCGCCCGGTGCGCAACCGGCTGGCGCAGATTTGGCTCGGAGGTGGACTCTGGCGCAGGCCACTGACTATAGACCTGCCATTCGCACGCGAGAGTTTTGCAGCATGACCGATACCCGCATCGTCCCCGTGATCCTTTCCGGTGGTTCCGGCACCCGGCTCTGGCCGGTGTCGCGCGAGAGCTTTCCCAAGCAGCTCTGGCCGCTGATTTCCGAGCGGACGATGATCCAGGAAACCGCCTTGCGGGCCACAGGGCCGGAATTCGCGCCGCCTATCGTGGTGTGCAACCAGGAGCACCGGTTCCTGATTGCCGAACAACTGCGCGCTGCAGGTATCGAAGGTGCGCGAATCGTGCTGGAGCCGGTTGGCCGCAACAGCGCACCGGCCATAGCCGCCGCGGCTCTGCTGGTCGCCGAGGAAGACCCGGACGCCGTGCTTTGGATGATGGCGGCGGATGCCTCGATCGCCGATCTGCCGGCACTGCACACGGCGCTGACCGCAGCCGTGGCGGCGGCACACACGGGGCGTGTGGTAACCTTCGGCATGAAGCCAACGGCGCCGGAAACTGGCTATGGCTATATCGAAGTCGGCGCGCCACTGGCCGACCTGGCCGGCGTGCATGAACTGGCCCGCTTCATGGAAAAGCCCGACGCCGCCACCGCCAATACGCTCGCCGCCTCCGGCCGGCATTTGTGGAATTCCGGCATGTTCGTGTTCACCGCCCGCACCCTGATCGGGGAATTGCAGACGCACGCGCCCCAGGTGCTGGCGGCCGTCAGCGCATCGGTGCTGGCTCGCCATAGCGATCTGGACTTCATCCGGCTAGGCGTGAGCGAGTTCGCCGCCAGCCCGAACATCAGCCTGGACTATGCGGTGGCCGAACCGACCGACCGCGCCGCTGTGGTGCCAGCCGATATCGGCTGGTCCGATGTAGGCAGTTGGGCCGCCCTTTGGGAACTGGGCAATAAGGACAGCGCCGGCAACGTCGCGCTCGGCGATGTGGTGCTCGAGGGAGCGGAGAATTGCTACGTCCGCAGCGACGGCATGCTGGCCGCGGTTGTCGGGCTGAAGGATGTGGTCCTGGTCGTAACCGAGGATGCGGTGCTGGCGATGAGCCGAGACGCCGCACAAGATGTAAAGAAGGTGGTCGACCGGCTGAAAGCGGCCAAGCGCAAGCAGGCAACCACCCATAACCGCGTCTATCGCCCCTGGGGCTTCTACGAGAGCCTGATCGAGGGTGACCGCTTCCAGGTCAAGCGCATCGTCGTGCCGCCCGGACAGAAGCTGTCGCTGCAAAAGCACCATCACCGGGCCGAGCATTGGGTCATCGTCAACGGCACCGCCCTGGTGACGCGCGATAATGAAAAGCTGACCGTGCGGGAAAACGAAAGCGTGTATTTGCCGCTGGGCTGCGTTCACCGGCTGGAAAATCCCGGCCGCATTCCGTTGACACTGATCGAGGTACAGTCCGGCAGCTACCTCGGCGAAGACGACATTGTTCGTATCGAGGACACCTACGGACGCGCCTGACCAGCCAAATGCGGGGCTGAGGAGGCTTCGCTCGGTCGAGCGCCCTGCGCCGGCTGACTAGAGCACTATCGGCCTGACTGGAATCGCGAAGCGATCATAGGCCGATGAAATTGCTCGTCAAAATATGCCTAGAGCCGCTTTCACTCTTCGTGAAAGCGCTCTAGCCTCCCGTCACGCTCATGTGTCGAGCGACGGATGGCGCCTGGGTCAGCCGGTCGATGATGAAATCATGGCCTTTCGGCTTGCGGGCGATGGCTTCACGAATGGCGGCGTCCAATTCGTCGTCCGATGCTCCGGCGCGCAGCACCCGGCGCAGATCGGCATCGTCGTCCTGGCCCAGGCACATATATAGAGTACCAGTACAGGTCAGGCGCACGCGGTTGCAGCTCTCGCAGAAATTATGCGTCATCGGCGTGATGAAGCCGACGCGTTGGCCGGTTTCCTTGACATTGAAGTAGCGGGCTGGACCGCCGGTCTTGTAATCGGTGTCCTCCAGCGTCCAGTGCTTGCGCAGCCGGCTGCGCACCATGGACAGCGGCAAGTACTGGGCGGTGCGGTCACCGTCGATGTCGCCCATGGGCATGGTCTCGATCAGGCACAAATCGAACCCGTGCTCGCCGCACCAGGCCAGCATGCGGTCAAATTCGTGCTCGTTGACATCCTGCATCGCGACCGCATTGATCTTCACGGCCAGGCCGGCAGCCTTCGCGGCGAAGATGCCTTCGAGGGTCTGCTCGATCTTTCCCCAGCGGGTAATGCGGGTGAAGGTTGCGGGGTCGAGCGTATCCAGGGACACGTTGATTCGGCGCACGCCGGCTGCATAAAGCCCCGCTGCGTGTTTGGTGAGCTGGGTTCCGTTGGTGGTCACGGTCAGCTCCCGCAGGCCACCCTCGCCGATCCGATCGCCCAGACGCTGAAACAGGGTCATCACGTCGCGCCGCACAAGCGGTTCACCGCCGGTAATACGGATCTTGGTGGTGCCGAGGCGGATGAACGCCGCGCAGAGCCGGTCCAACTCCTCCAGCGTCAGGATGTCCTTCTTGGGCAGGAAGGTCATGTCCTCCGCCATGCAATAGACGCAGCGAAGGTCGCAGCGGTCGGTGACCGATACGCGGAGATAGGTAATGCTGCGGCCAAACGGATCGATCATGGTCTTATCAGTCTCCAAACCCACGCGTAGATGTGCGGCATCCGGGCCCCAGCTTCAAGCCCGCCCCTAGACGCCGCCAGATCTGGACTGAGCGGGCGCCACGCGGGAGATGTGACGGAATGTTCCCATTCGGGGGAAGACTGCTTCTAAATTCGAATGCATGTGTGCAGATCGGGCAGGATTCAGCACTTGGCAAGCCCGCCGCGCCATACCGGCCAGCTTAATTGGGAGCCCCCGCCTATGATCGATGGAATGTCCGCCGACCCGCTGCACATGGCTGAACTGATGGCAGCGCGGCTCTGCCATGATCTCAGCGGGCCGGTGGGTCCGATGGCCGGCATGCTGGAATTGGCGCGAGAGGATCCATCGGCGGCGGACGAGGCATTGGCGCTGGCCAGCGAAACCGCCGATAGCCTGATTGCCCGTATCCGCCTGCTGCGGACGGCATGGGGCGGCCATTGCGGTGCGATGGACATCAAGACGATCTCGGACCTGGTGAGCGCGGGGCTGGCGCGCAAACGGGTGAGGCTGGAGTTTTCGGGATTTTCCAGGCCGGCGGCCGGCGACCCGCTGCTCGCGCCGGCCACGGCGCGGCTACTGCTGAATGTTCTGATGCTGGGGATGGAAAGTCTTCCGGGTGGGGGCATCCTGGCGTGCGCGATGCAGCCGGACGGAGATATCGTGATCCACATCGCTGGGCCACGCGCCGCCTGGCCCGCCGGCCTGGCCTTGTGCCTGGCCGATCCCGAGGCAGCTGGGCAGATGCTGCAGGAGCCGCGCGGCATGCAGGCCTCTTTCACCGCACTGCTAGCCAGCCGGCCCGGACCGCGCCTGGCCATGCTTTTTGCCGCCGCATCGCCGGGCACCGCGCCGC
>CAINEA010001050.1 GCA_903847525.1 uncultured Acetobacteraceae bacterium
CCGCGACTCGCGTGTCAACCGTCGATCAGCGATCGACTACCTGGGCAGTTACGATTGGAGATATCGGCGATATGCGCGCCGAGACGCTGTTCCTTGCTGTCGCGCACATTATGGCTCGCCAGTTCAAGCTCCCCGAAGTTCCGCGAAAATGCCATCTGGGCCTCATCGGTGATGCGCTGGTCGTGAAAGACCAGCACCCCGAACTCGTCCATGCCCTTCTCGATCTCTCCTGCCTGCTCCCGCGTCACCGTCTGCGCGATGTCGATCCCCGACACCACGCCGCCGAAGAACGGACGCGAAACGGGATCGATCGCGCGAATGGACAGCGTCATGACAAACCTTCCTCATCCTGGTTCTGGGATGCTTATGCCGGCTCGATCGGCATGCGCGCGATCCCGCCCCACGCGATCGGCGCCCCGGCCTTCTCCGCCGCCGCGGCATCGGGCAGGGACAGGTCCCAATCGGCGGCAATGAAGCGCCTTCCGTTCACGCTGGCAGCCTCATGCGACAGCAGCCACAGCAGCGGCTTCGCCATGATATCCGGCTGCAGCATCTTGTCGCGATTGCTCGCCTCCCCCACCAGCGGCGTGTTGGTCACCCCCCCGGGAACCAGCACGTTGGATGTCACGCCGGTCCCCGCTAGATCGGCCGACAGCACCGCCATCGCCGACTCCGTCGCGGCCTTCGACGAGCCGTACAGCAGGTACCCCTCGCGCACCATCGTGCCAAGGCTGGTCGTGACCGTTACGATCCGGCCGCGCCTGGCCGCCAGCATATGCGGCAGCACGGCGCGCGCCATGCCGATCGGCGCCGCCGCGTTCACCGCGATGAAGCGGGACCATTGCTCATGCGTGGTCTCCCAGAACCGGATCGGCGTGCGCTGCCCCTCTCGCACCGCCGCCTGGCCGATCCCGGCATTGTTCACCAGCGCATCGATCCGGCCATATTTGATCAGGGCCGTGCCGGCGATCAGTCCGAACGAATCCTGCAGCGCGAGATCGGCGGCAATGATCGTCACGCTGCCTTTCAGGCCGGCCGCCCGCGCGGCCAGTTCCTTCAGGGCCGCCGCATTGCGGTCCACCGCCGTAACATCATGGCCCGCCGCAATCAGCCCCATCGCCATCGCCAGGCCGATCCCGCTCGCGGCGCCGGTTACGATCACGGATTGGTTTTCCGAAGCCATTTTTGCTCCCCCCTTTTTATGTCCGTCCACAGCCTTCGGCCGACCCGTACGACAGTCCTTGGGAACCCATTTCCTGTCAACGCCGCCCCGGCGAGCATTGGGGAAAACTTGACCCTCGGGGTCCTGATCGAACAAGCTCCATCAACCTGACCCATCGGATAGGCCCCGGTCCCGACGCAGGGCCGGTTCAAACCCGACGCAGGCCGAATTTCCTATTGAGCCATTCGATGGCACAGGCCAGAACGGACGCACGGGATGGCCGCCACCGTGGTGAAGAACCACGTCTTCAACAGCTTCCTCGGCGAACCCGCCGATGGCCGCCAGGTCATGCAGGTGAACACCTGGGGCGGCCATGCCGTCGCCGCGGCGGTCGCGGTACGCAACATCGAAATCCAGCTGGAGGAAAAGCTGGCCGAACGCGCCGCCGAACTGGGCGCCTACCTGCAGGACGGGCTGCGCACCCTCTTCCGCCACGGCACCGTCGGCGACGTGCGCGGCAAGGGCCTTCTGATCGGCGTCGAACTCGTCACCGACCGCACCAGCAAGACCCAGCTCGGCAATGCCGAGGTGCAGGGCGTGGTGGATTTCAGCCGCAAGAACGGCCTGATCGTCGGCCGCGCCGGCGGCGGCCGCCTCTACAGCAACACCATCACCCTCTGCCCGCCTTTGGTCATCACCCGCGCGGAATGCGACCGCATCGTGGAAGTCCTGGATCGCGCACTCACCGACCTGGCCGACAAAACCGGCCGCTGAGGGAAGGAAGGCCAGGGGGCGAGTCGCTTGTGGAGGTAGGGTGAGGGGCGTTCGAGCATGACGAGCATGATTGGCGGCGCGATCGCCTCGATCAGTGCGACGAGGACAAGCTGGGTCGCCCGCCACAATGAACGGGTTGCACCCTTGTTAGAGAGTTCCTGAGGGAAAAGACTCCAGGAAGTCCTGGTTGAGGCCGTCCCCGAGCAGCGACATGATCAGACGTACTTTTGTCGATGCCTGCAGTTTGCCC
>CAINEA010001051.1 GCA_903847525.1 uncultured Acetobacteraceae bacterium
ACAACAAGAAAAGGATTCAATTGAATTAGAAAAGGCCCTATAACTTCGTTGCCCCCTCGCACGGGTAGGGGGATGTGGAACTGGCCGGAGTCTCTCTTAACTCACCCGGATTCCTGTCCAACGAATGGGGTCCACCTCAGGGATTGGGCTGCCGCCATTAAGCGGCGACAGTGGGTAATTGACTCCATTTTCTGACACAAGCGTTACGCCAGTGATTGGAGCACCGGCCAGATCGGTCAGCAGCAGATTCTTCATGACGATGGTGTGCTCAAGATCAGCGGCCGCGTCAGCCGAGTAGCCTGACGCGGCACCGGAATCCTCGATGAACACCACGGCGTCGAACTCAAAGCTCAGCGGTGTGGGTGTCCCGTTGGCAATGAACGGTGAGGAATCCAACGTCACGGTACCAAGGCTCGTTACGCACGGCCCGCCCAACAGTGGCGAACCGGCCTCGAACCCGTAGCAAAGTTGCCCGGCAGCGCCGAAGCTTGCCAGCGTGCCGGTAATATCGAAGGTCAAATGGGCGACCATCGGCCCGAGTGGCGTGAACGTGACCATATCATTGAACAATGCCAGCGCGGAGGCCGCAAAGGTCACGCCACCAATACTCGGATCGAAGATATAGGACCCCTGGCTATAATTGTTCAGCACCGTGCCCGCGAACAAACGCAAAATGTTTGATGAGTCAGCGGAAGCGCGGGCGTCTCCAGTATAATCGCCGAAGGTTGTGGAACTCAGCGTCTGGCTCACGGATGAGGGATCGCACGCGCTGACCATCGTGCCCGCCGGCTGGCCGGACGAATCCGAAAGCTGCGCACATAATGTATAGGGCGCGGCACGTGCTGCCTGCGGGATGCAAAGCAAAACGGCGAGGCAAGTTATCGCCGTCAGCAGCGTCGGCACGGAGAGGCGAGGGAGCGATGAACCAGTATGCGGCATGAAGCAGATCCTTGTCCTAATGCAGCGCGACTGAAGTGGAGCTCGCCAGTATTCCCCGGATGAACTGCCGATTTGGCTATCATGAAGGAACGATAGCCAGGAATATACGCGTCTTGCAACGGTCATATCGCCGGGACGACACCAGCGGCCGCACCTGGCGGTTGCTCACCCCAACCCCCGCAGCAGCGCCCGCGTCATCTGCATCTCCTCCGCGATAATCCGCCGTAGCTCCAGCATTTCGGCCGAATAGCGCCCGTGCTTCGTGCGGGATTTCCTGATCCGTGCCAAACCTTCAACCGTTCGCGGTCCGGTGCTGGCGCCGCCGTGCAGCCGGCACCGCCCGTTCGGCATCGCCGGCGATCGGCACGGGTTCCCGCTCCGCGCCTTTGCTCCGCAACGTGGGCAGGACTGGGCCAAGGGTAGCGTCGTGCTCCAGTGCGGCAGGCGGTTCACGGGGTTCACCCGCTGTTTTTCCTGCAGACCCACCCCCTCCCCCTGGGGCGCCTGGCGCAATGTTTCCGACAATGGCTTTGCCTCCTGCATGAACATGAACGTGCTCGACCGTCACCTTTTGCTGCCCGCCCTTGCCGCGCTTGCGGTCCAGCGCGTCTAGCAGCCCCGTGAAGGCGCGGCTGGCGTTGGCGGCTGATTTTCTCAATCCCTGCGCGGAATCGAACGGCTGTTCTGGGATCATCGCCCGGCGGCTGCACTCCATGACCGTGTTGTGCATGGCGATGGCCTGCGCCGCGATCATGCCCTCGATCTCGTCGGTCGGCTTGAATGCCATCATCCCGAAGGTGGTGGCCTCCCAGATGGCGTTGCGCTCTTCTTGAGGCTGGCCTGTCCGATACCACGCGGAGGAGATTGCCGCGTTGATGATGTGGTTGTTGAACGCCGCCCGGTCAGAGCCTCCGGCGACCTTGAGCGGGCTTTTCGGCTCGTCGACGATGTTGAGGTTTTGCTCAACCTGCTTCTTACTCATGCCCAATTTCCTATCGGCTCGGAGGAACATACCGTCAGCACGGCCTTGATGAGGGGGCGGGCGGCTGTGCGGCGCTTGCGGCACTTGCGGCG
>CAINEA010001052.1 GCA_903847525.1 uncultured Acetobacteraceae bacterium
CACGGTCGCCTCGGGTGCGACGGGCACCCTGGCGAACACGGCAACGATCACCGCGCCGGGAACCTTCACCGACACGAACAGCGCCAACAACAGCGCCACCGACACGGACACGATCACGCAGCAGGGCGACCTGTCGATCACCAAAACAGACGGCAAGACCTCGGTGGTTGCTGGCACCAGTGATACCTACACGATCGTGGTTACCAACAACGGCCCGAGCGCGGTTGTGGGTGCGGCGGTTTCCGACATCCTGCCGGTGAGCTTCGTGAATGGCACATGGACCGCCGTGGCAAGTGTCGGAGCGTCGGACCTTCATGCCAGCGGTAGCGGGAATATTGTCGATACCGTGTCGCTCGCTTCGGGCAGCAGCATCACCTACACGCTGACAGGCATGATTTCTGCCGGTGCCACCGGAAGCCTGGTCAACACCGCGACCGTCACCGGGCCGGGGACCTTCACCGATACGAACACCGGCAACAACAGTGCAACGGATACGGATACGATAACTGCATCCCCCGGCGGCATCACCGTCGTCAAGCTGCCTTGCCAGGTCGTGGTCGGCACCTGCGGCCAGGTGACCTACACCTATAACGTCGTCAACACCGGGACCACGCCGCTCACCAACGTCACGATCACCGACAATGTCGGCTCCGCGGCAACCCCGGACTACATCACGCCGGCGGCGGTGCTGAGCGGCGGTTTCAATGTCGGCGATGGCAACCACAATGGCGTGCTGGATGCCGGTGAGACCTGGAAATATACCAACACGATCAACCAGTCCGGAAATTACTCCAGCGGCAGCAGTTCCTGCTCCCACTCCGTCAGCGGCACCGATCTCGGCAGCGGCTGCACGGCCTGGTTCAATTCCAACTTCAAGCCGGTCTCGTGCAACGATGGCGACAGCTACACGTTCAAGAACGTCAGCTGCACCATCAGCGGCCCAGGTTGCCCGACCACCAAGATCGATGTGCCGGATGCGTGCGTCAGGTTCTCCAAATCCTGCACCCAGGCAACCACCACCTACGACAGCACGCAGAATTGCTGGGTCACGACGCTGCCGGCCGGTTCCAACCCGGGCAACGTGTTCCTCAGCGGCTTGCCGTTCCAGGTTCCGTCCGGCTGCAACCTGTCGGGTGCCACGGCCACCTGGAACATCGGTAGCGCGGCCAACAATTGCGGCTCGTCCAGCCTCACCTGGAACACGGGTTGCACGGGTTACAGCGACTTCAGCCAGAACGGATGCGACGGCCAGAACGACTACAACCAGATCGGCGTGAAGGTCTGCGACAACTCTGGTGCCTATGGCTGCGGCGGCAACACCAACTCCGGCTATGGCTGGAATTACGGCGGCAGCGGCTCCTATTGCAGCACGTCCTCGGGCGGCTGGAGCAGCGGTTACTGTGGTTCGGGAACCAGCTGGAACGGCTCGAATAGCGATAGCTGCGGCACGCCGGAGAACCAGTACACCTACAACGACTATGGCTGCGGCGGCAGCAGCGGCTGGAGCGGCGGTTACTACGGCGGCTACGGCGGTTGCGGTGGCAGCTACGGCGGCGGCAGCAGCGACGACGGCGCCTGCGGCAACGGCGGCTCCGGCGGCACGGTCTGCGAGGGACAGCTCACCACCAGTTCCCAGGCAGACACCGTCACGGTCACGGCCACGACGCTGGGCAGCGGTTTCAGCCTGGG
Organism: uncultured Acetobacteraceae bacterium; assembly: GCA_903847525.1. GTDB lineage: Bacteria > Pseudomonadota > Alphaproteobacteria > Acetobacterales > Acetobacteraceae > PALSA-911. The sequence continues at coordinate 1,690 of CAINEA010001052.1, forward strand.
TGATGCCGGCAACTACGGCATCATCGCCTTCGCCCCGGCCGCGTTCAAAGGCTCCGGCACCAGCCCCATCAACGGTAATGTCGGCTTGGGCGTAAGCTGCGGGTCCACGACGGTTCAGCTCGGCGGCGACAAGATCACAGGCAACCTGGTCGACACCGGCACCAAGCCGACCAGCACCGGCGGCACGGTGACGGGAACCATCACCGGCAACAGCGCGACCCTGGCCGCCGACATCGCCGCATTGAACAACCTGTCTTCCACGCTCGGCAGCGAGACCGGGACCAATGTGGCACTGACGGCCGGCATGACGCTCAATGCCACGTCCGGCATGCTGGACAGCTCCGGCAACTACGTCTTCACCGTCACCCAGTGGGCCAACAACATCACCATCAATGGGGACGGCACGCATAACGTTGTGCTGAACATCGCCTCCAGCGTGACGCCGGTGCTGGACAACGTCACACTGAAGGGCGGCTTGACGGCGAACCAGGTGCTGTTCAATGACCAGTATACCGGGACCATCGCCGGCACGAGCGGCACCACGTTCAACGGCACGTTCCTGGCACCAAACGATGTCTTCAATGTCAGCGGCGTCACGGTAAATGGTCATCTGTTCGGCGGCGCTAGCGGGCAGACCTTCTCCTTCCTCGCGGGTTCGACTCTCAATACACCGGCGAACACGGCCTCCGGCTCCCCGGCTCTCACCACCGTTACGGCGAGCGACTCCAAGGAAGTGCAGGTGCTGTGTTCCAACAGCTCGATTTCTTTGAACGGCACCACGCCGACCGGCAGCCTTTCTTCGCTCTACGGCACGGGCAAGATACTGGAGTTCTCCTACAACCCGAGCGACACGGTGTCGCTGAAGCAGATCCAGGCCGGCCTCGGCACGGCCACCGGGCACAATGCCAGCCCAATGGCCTTCATCGCGATCAGCAACAACTCCAACCCGTTCGCGACCGGCGCCAGCATCTACTTCGAGGGCGAAGTGGTAACCGGGGAGAAGATCTTCGCCGACGCGACGCTGAATCAGCTGACCAACACCCCCATCGCGGCGCCGAATAATCACTTCAGCACCACCGCGGGTTCGGATATCTTCGCCTACGTCTTCAACAGCCAGGCCGACTTCCTAGGCCATGCCGCGCCGATCCAGACTCTGGCCTACAACACCAGCGGCAGCCAGGCGATGCACTTCGGCGACCAGATCGGCAGCCTGACGGTGGTCGGCTATGTCGGCGCCACCGGGGGCCACCTGGTCTCCTGATCGAAACGGCCTGACCTGTAACGCCAAAAAGCCTCCTATCCCCCTGGGGATAGGAGGCTTTTTCGCGGACGGGTGTCAGGCTGTGCCGGAGATCTGGCGCACCAGATCCAGCACGCGGCGCGCCTTCGCCACGATCGGATAGTCCACGAAAGCGCCGTCCACCTGGATGGACGCGGAGCCCTCTGCCTCGGCCTTGTCGAAGGCCGCCATGATCTTTTCCGCCCGGGCGATCTCGGCGTCCGACGGCGTGAAGCGGCGGTTGACGGTTTCGATCTGGTTCGGATGGATGCACATCTTGCCCTGGAAACCAAAGCGCGCGGCTCGTTGGGCGGAGGCATCCAGGCCATCCGCGTTGTTCAGCTCCACCCACACGGTGTCCAGCGGCGCTTCCAGCCCGGCGGCACGGGATTGCACGACCATCTGGGCGCGGTACGGATCGAGTTCGGCCTCGTCGGTGGTCCAGGCCATGCCGACATCCAAGGTGAAGTCGCCGGCGCCGAACGCCATCCGGCGCATACGGGTGCGCGAGCGGGCGATGCGCTGGAGGTTGGCTATGCCCTCACCGGTTTCAATGATCGGGATCAGGTCGATCTTGCCCACCGGCAGCCCGGCCTTGCGTTCCAGTTCCCCCATCAGCCAGTCGGCCGCCTTCATCTGCCAGCCGGCGCTCACCTTGGGCAGGATGATCCCATCCACCCCCGGCCCGATCACGGCGGCGAAATCGCCATAGGCGAACGGCGTGTCCATCGCGTTCACCCGCACATACCCCCCGCATGTGCGCGGATTCTGCAACGCCGCGACAACGGCCGCGCGCGCGGCCTCCTTCTCCGCGATGGCGACGGCGTCCTCCAGGTCGAGGATCGCCGCATCGGCGCCGCTGGTAAAAACCTTCTCCACCCGGCGGGGATGGTTGCCGGGGGTGAACAGGAAGCTTCTGTAGGCGGTCATCGGATCATTTTCCTTGGCATTTATTCCACGCCCCAGACGCGATTCTGGTACACCGGCGTCTGATGGCGTTCGATCTGTTCCTGCGGGCTCATCGCCAGCCACAGTTTCAACCGCTGCAGCACCTGGCGCGTCGGCGCCGCCAGGTCCAACGCCAAGGCCTCCTCCATGTCGAAGAAGCGCAGCTCCTCCAACTCGCCGGACCCGGCCAGCGTGCCGGTAACCAGATCCGCGTCGATCACCAGGAAGCGGGCATTGAAGCGGAAGGCGTTATCCGGCGGCGTGACCATGCGGCAGAGGAAATGCAGCCCGTCCAGCGCGGCCGGCGAGCCGATCGTAAGATTGGTTTCTTCCTCCAGCTCACGCGCCGCGGCCACGCCCAGGCCATGCGCCAGGGCAGCATCGGCGGCCTTTTCCAGATGCCGGCGGGTGTCGTGGCGCAGCTTGGTGGCAACCTCGGTGAACGGGTCGTCGGGGTCCACCGCGCCGCCGGGAAAGACCAGGCGGTTGGGCATGAATTTATGATGGTTGCCGCGCATTCCCATCAGCATCTGTGGACCGGAGCTCGGCTGGCGCAGCACGATCAGGCTGGCGGCGTGGCGCGGCTTGACGGCGGCGGCTTCCTCTTGCGGTGTGGTGGGCAATTCATCCTCAGAATCAGGCAAGATCGAATCCTCGTGTCTTGAGATAGGCGGCAAAGCCGAACCGTTCGGGCACGGAAAGCTGGCGGGCGCAATTCTCGCTCCAGCCGGCATTTTCCTTCGGGCCGTAGATATCGTGGTTCTTCAAGCCGTTCGGGTGCAACGGTTCGCGTGACCGGCGGCGGTCATCATAGGCGGCAAGCTCGATGGGCAGGTTGCTGTCGTCGTAGCGTTCCTGGTGCACTACGATGCTTTGCGGCAGCCGCATGGACGTATGGCGCCGCGCCTCCGGCCAGCCCAGCGTCAGCCCGGCAACCGGAAATACACCTTCGGGCAGGCCCAGCAGGGGGGTCACCCGCTCGATATGGCTGCGCACATAGCTGATCGGGCAGGTGCCGAGCCCTGCGGCGTCGGCGGCGGCCATGAACTGGGCCATGGCCAGGGCGCAATCGACGGCGGTGTTCAGGAACGTGTCCAGATTGTTGTTGGCGTGCGGCATGGCGTGCATGTCGCACATACGCTGTCCGCGCCGCATGTCGCCACACCAGACCAGGAACACCGGCGCCTGGCAGATCCAGTCCATCGTGCCGATCCAATCGGCGATGCGCTTGATCCGCGCGGGATCCCGCATCACCACCACGGAATATTGCTGCAGGTCGGATTTCGCAGGGGCGGACTGCGCCGCAGCCAGCAGCGTTTCCAGCAGCGGCTCAGGCACGGCGTCCGGCTTGTAGCGCCGCGTCACGCGCCGATCGAGCAGGGCCGCGAGTGCCGGGGGCAGATCCCCGGTATTGGCCTCGGTTCCATAGCGCGCCGACATCAGCTTGGCGCCGTCAATTCCGGTATCTGGCATGATACGGTCCCCCCGTCCTGTTCCCCGGAGTCCAAGTTTGCCGCAAGAACCGGCGGGCGCATACCTCAGGCTTTTGCGGCGGTTGCGGCGGTCTGCCTTGTGCAGGATAGTCCGGCCGGAATTCAGGGAGGGCGTAGGCCATGCGGAGCATCAGGATCGGGTCCGGCGCGGGCTATTCCGGCGACAGGATCGAGCCGGCGGTGGAACTCGTCGAAAAGGGCGATATCCAATATCTCGGCTTCGAATGCCTGGCCGAGCGGACCATCGCCCTGGCCCAGCAGGCGCGTCTTGCCAATCCCGAGGGCGGCTACGACCCGCTGCTGCGGGCGCGGTTCGAGGCGGTGCTGGCCGGCTGCGCCAAACGCGGCATCAAGATCGTCTCCAACATGGGGGCGGCCAATCCTGTGGGTGCCGCCGCCGAGGTGGCGCGCATCGCCCGCGAACTCGGTATCACCGGCCTGAAGATCGCCGCCGTGACCGGCGACGACGTGCTGGCGGCGGTACGTGCCGGCAACTACCCGCTGCTGGAACGCCCAGGCACGATCGCCGACCTGGAAGGGCGGGAAATCTCCGCCAACGCCTATCTGGGCGTGGAACCGATCGTGGCGGCGCTGCGTGACGGCGCCGATATCGTCATCACCGGCCGCGTCGCCGATCCGGCCCTCTTCCTCGCACCCCTGGTATATGAGTTCGGCTGGTCGCTGGACGATTTCGAGGCGCTGGGCCGCGGCACCGTGGTCGGGCATCTGCTGGAATGTGCCGGACAGATCACCGGCGGCTATTTCGCCGATCCCGGCTACAAGGACGTTGCGGACCTGGCCCGCCTTGGCTTCCCCCTGGCCGAAGTGTTCGAGGATGGCCACGCGGTCATCACCAAACCCCCAGGCTCGGGCGGCGAGGTCAGCCTCGCCAGCTGCAAGGAGCAATTGCTCTACGAATTGCAGGATCCCAGGCGCTATCTGCAGCCGGACGTGGTGGCGGATTTCTCCTCCGTCCATCTGGAACCGGATGGACATGACCGGGTGGCGATCTCCGGCGGGTCCGGCACGAAACGGCCCGATACGCTGAAGGTATCGGTCGGCTACCTCGATAGTTTCATCGGCGAGGGCCAGATCTCCTACGCCGGTTCCGGCGCCCTTGCGCGGGCGAAGCTTGGCCTGGATATCGTGCGCGAACGCCTGCAACTCACGGGCGTGAAGACCACCGAATTGCGCTTCGACATCATCGGCGTGGACGCGCTGTATCGTGGTCCTGTTGGCAACCAGCCGGAGCCTATGGATGTGCGCATCCGCGTGACCGGCCGCACCGACACGATGGCGGAAGCGGTGCGCATCGGCAACGAGGTCGAGACCTTGTTCACTAACGGACCGGCTGGCGGCGGCGGCGCCTGGAAGAACGCCCGCCAGGTACTGGCGGTGGTTTCCACGCTGATCCCGCGCGAACTGGTAAACACCCAGATCAGCTACGAGGTGGCATGATGAAATTGCGCGAACTCGCCCATGCCCGCACCGGCGACAAGGGCAATTCCTCCAATATCTCCGTGATTGCCTATGATCCCGGTGACTTCGCCTTCCTGGCCGAGCACGTGACGGCCGAAAAGGTGCGTACGTTCTTCGCCGGCACGGTAAAGGGCAAGGTGGAACGTTATGAACTGCCGGGTATAGGCGCCCTGAATTTCGTGCTGCATGACACTCTGGGCGGTGGGGTAACGCGCTCTTTGGCGCTGGACATCCACGGAAAAAGCCTTAGTTCCAGCCTGCTGGAAATGGAAGTTCCGGATACCCAGCAGGCGCCCCAAAGGACCAAAACGTGAAGCTGCCTCGCACGCCGTCGCTGCGGCTGGACGGCAAGCGCGCGCTGGTCACCGGCGCCGGCCGAGGCCTCGGTCTCGCGGCCGCGGCCGCGCTCGGCCAGGCCGGCGCCCATGTCACGCTGATTTCCCGCACACCGTCGGAGATCGAGGAAGCCGCCGCCGCCATCCGCGAGGACGGTGGCTCGGCCGACGCGATGCTGCTGGACGTCATGGACCGCCCGGGCTGCACGGCGGCGATCGCCGCGGCCGAGCCGTACGACGTGCTGGTGAACAACGCCGGCACCAACCGCCCCGCCAGCTTCCTGGACGTGACGGAGGAGGATTACGACGCCATCGTCGACCTCAATCTACGCTCCGCGTTCTTCGTTGCCCAGGCAGTGGCGCGGCGGATGGTGGAGGGCGAGCGGCACGGTTCGATCATCCATATCTCCTCGCAGATGGGCCATGTCGGCGGCGCGCGGCGGACGGTGTACTGCGCCTCCAAGCACGCGATCGAGGGGCTGACCAAGGCGATGGCGATCGATCTGGCGCCGCACCAGATCCGCGTGAACACGATCGGCCCGACCTTCTTCGAAACGCCGCTGACCAAACCGTTCTTCGAGAACAACGCGTTCAAGGAGGACACGCTGCGCCGCATCAAACTCGGCCGCCTCGGCCAGGTGGAGGATCTGATGGGCTCGGTTGTTTTCTTGGCTTCCGACGCGGCTGCACTGATTACCGGCACGTCGGTTCTGGTGGATGGCGGCTGGACCGCCGAATAAAGGATATTCCCACATGATACGTTTTTTGAAGACCGGCCGCAGTGTCGAACAGACCGCTGAAGCGGATCGCGCAGTGCGCCAGACCGTCGAGGGCATCCTGGCCGATGTCGCCGCTCGCGGCGATGCGGCGGTGCGGGAGATCTC
>CAINEA010001053.1 GCA_903847525.1 uncultured Acetobacteraceae bacterium
GTCAAATGGATTCTGCGCAGCACCAGGATAACACCGGTCCCGCGTCGCTTGCTGGCGCGAACCGATCACCCCCGGGGAACCTGGGCAGTTACGAAAATTTGTCACCATCCGATCTTGCTGGTCCGAATCGGCGGTGACACCGGCCGCAGCCTGCGCGTCGCGCCCGGCCAGACCTTCGGCGGCCACCTCGCGCGCGGCCTCCCGGATCATCGCCGGCGTGACCGCCCGTACGGCAGCGATCTTCTGGTGCAGCCGCGTGTCATGGACGGTTGGCTTGCATAATTCCCGGACCCCGGTCCAGGGCAGGATGTACACCCCCCTACCGCCGGAGGGGTTCGGCACGATCAGCTCCACGCCGCCGCGCTCTGCCGGGCGGGCGCGCGCACCCGCCAGCAGCGGCGTGGTAAAGGCCATCGCCACCCCACGCTCCAGGAAGGTCGTGGGATGGTAGGTCTGGATCACTGGGACATATAGCTCGGACATCGATCGGGCACCGGTTCAACCCCGCCAATCTTGCACCCCGAGCATGAACGAAACGTTGCCGCTACGCGTTATGGTCCCGTTCGTGGCCTACCTGCCGTGGAAAACCGGCTTCTGCTTGGCCAGGAACGACCGGCAGGCATTTTGGAAATCCTCGGTCAGGCGGAAATCGCTGGTTGCGCGATCCTCCGCCGGCGTGATCGGCAAGTCTCCGCGCAGCTTACGGATCGCCGCCTTGTGATAGCGGGCCGATAGCGGGCTTCCCTGGGAAATGCGGTGCGCCAGGGCCATCGCTTCCGCTTCCACCTGGTCGTCGGGTACCACGCGCGACAACAGGCCCTTCTCATAGGCTTCGCGGCCGTTGAAGATCCGGCCTTCGATCAGGATCTCGGCAACCACACCGGTGCCCGCCAACTGGATGATCGGGTCGATCTCCGCATACGGGTACCAGATGCCCAAATTCCGCGCGGTGATGCCGAAGCGGATGTTCTCACCGCCGACTCGAAAATCGCACAACGCCGCCACACCGGCGCCGCCGCCCAGGCAATGGCCCATGATCATCGCCACCACTGGATGCCGGCACAGCCGAACCGATTGCATGCTCTCGTGCAGCACGCGGGCGTATTCCTCCTCCCGCTCCTCGGTGCCGCGCTCCACCTCGAAGGCGGCAATATCGGCACCGGCGCTGAACGCCTTGTCGCCAGCCCCACGGATCACCACGCACCGCAGTTCATCCTCGGCCGACAATGCCTCCATCGTGTGCTGCAACCCCAGCCACATCGACAGATCGAATGCGTTGCGGGTCTCCGGGCGGTCGATGACCACGGTGGCGATCTGTCCCTCACGGAGGATCCGGAGTTTCGGGTGGTACATGGTTTTTAGTGTCCTATCTAGACGAAGCCCGTTTGACGGGCGTTCTCTGTCAAACGCCGGGCAGATCGTCAATCGCCGGCCGGCCGGTGAGGTGACGCCAATGATGCCACAACAGGCGCGCCGCCAGGGACCTTGCCGGACGCCAAGCCTCCGCCAGGGTTCGCAGTTCAATAGGGCCGGGCCGCTCGGGCAACCCCTTCAGCGCCGCCGCCGCACCTGCTACCGCGATATCGCCGGCCGGGAACACGTCCTGCCGGCCGAGCGCGAACAGCAGATAAATTTCCGGTATCATGTAGCAGGCGCCACCAAGCGGGCATTCGCGGCCTGCGCCAGGCTGTTTACCATCCTGATCAATGATGTTTCAGGAGGAATTGGCGATGGCCGAGCCAC
>CAINEA010001054.1 GCA_903847525.1 uncultured Acetobacteraceae bacterium
CGGTATTTCCAGGTCAGCTTGTCGTGGTCAAGCATCTTGAAGAAGCCCGCCGGGACATGGATCAGCGGATTGGTGTCCTTGCCGCCGGCCTCGATCAGGATGACGCTCGTGTTCGCATCCTCGGTCAGGCGTGTGGCGAGGACACAACCGGCCGATCCTGCCCCCACGATCACGTAATCTGCTTCCATGGTTTCCTGCCTGAGTTTCGTCGTTGATGGCCAGGAGTGGGACTCGGGTCGCCGTCTTCTCCAAGCAACGGATCAATCCGGCAAACACTTCGGCGCCGTCCCGTTGGGTTGGCGCGCTGTTTGGCGATAGAGCCGTGACACCTTGCCGCTACAGACGATGCGCGAGCAAAGTATGGTCCCAGGGAGGAGGCGGCGATTGGGCCAACGATCCACCCATCGCCGCGGCGCGCTTGTCCCCCGGGTAGTCTGACATGTCGGGGCTTGCACGTGCCCGATCCCGCGCGCTCGGAAAAGTTTTTCGCCTGCCCCACCCTTCTGTTTCGTAATCGGCAAGGGGCAACGGCTGCCGTCACAAGATCACCCGCATCGACAAACTCCCGCCCTGGCGTTACGGCTCGTGGGCGAGCGTCATCGGATCTTCTTTGATGGCCATACGGCCAGGGGCATGACAAAAATTACCCCATACCCAAAACCTCCCGGTCATTGACGGTTGCATCGGATGTGGCCAGCCTGGCAGGCACCCAAAGACCCAAAAGGCCAAACTAGCGACCAGCACCGGCACGTCCGGGCCATTGTTCAAGGAATTGCCCCATGCCCACATCCTCAATCAAAACCTCATCCGTCGATGCTGCCGTTGATGTGGTAATCGTCGGAGCCGGTTTCTCCGGTCTCTATCTGCTGCACCGCTTGCGTAAACAGGGCATCTCTACACGCTGTTTCGAACGGGGTGATGGCGTGGGCGGCACCTGGTACTGGAATCGCTATCCCGGCGCGCGGTGCGACGTGGAAAGCATGCAGTATTCCTACGGATTTGACGACGAACTGCAGCAAGAATGGAATTGGCCGGAGAAGTTCTCCGGCCATGCCGATATACGCGCCTATGCCGATCATGTGACGGACCGCTTTGGCCTACGAGCGCATATCGATTTTGAGACCGAAGTGCGTTCCGCGTACTACGACGAGGATCAACGGCTGTGGAGGATCGTTACCAGTGCGGGGGAGAAGGTCTGCGCCAAGCATTTCGTGATGGCCGGTGGCTGTATCTCCACCGCGCAGATCCCCGACTTCGAAGGCCTGTCGGAGTACACTGGCAAGACCTATCACACAGGCCGCTGGCCGCATGAGAAGGTGAGCTTTGCTGGTTTGCGGGTGGCGGTAATTGGCACGGGCTCTTCCGCCATCCAGGCGATTCCAGTGATCGCCGAAGAGGCCGCGCATCTAACCGTTTTCCAGCGGCAGGCGAATTTCACCATCCCCTCACGCAATCATCCGATGACCGAGGACTACGCGAACTCATGGAAAAACGGCTACGCTGAAAAGCGCACCGAAATGCGCTACATGCCGAACGGCGTTCTGCGCGAACTCAACGACAAATCGGCGTTGGAGGTGAGTGAAGAAGAGCGGCTTGCCACCTATGAAGAGCGTTGGCGGCTCGGCGGCTCTGGTTTCCTCGGCGCGTTCAACGACATTTTGACGAACCGCCAGGCCAACAACACAATGGCGGAGTTTGTCCGCAACAAGATCCGCCAGACGGTAAAAGATCCGGTGACGGCGGAGTTACTCTGCCCGAAGACCCATCCAATCGGTACGAAACGGCTGTGCGTCGATAGCGGTTATATCGAGACCTATAACCGCGAGAACGTCGAGTTGGTGGACATCAGCCAGACACCGATCGAGCGGCTGACGCCGCACGGACTGACGGTGAACGGTCGCAGTTTCGAGTTCGATGCCATCGTCTTCGCGACCGGCTTCGACGCCATGACCGGCACCCTGTTCAATGTGGACATCTGCGGCCGCGCTGGCCTGGAACTGAAGCATAAATGGGCAGCGGGCCCGCGCACCTATCTCGGCCTGATGACCGAGAGTTTCCCGAATCTGTTCATGATCACCGGTCCCGGTAGCCCTTCAGTGAAAAGCAATATGATCACCTCGATCGAGCAGCACGTGGACCTGGTCGCCGACACCATCATCCATATGCGCGATCACGGTCTTGCGGTCATCGAGCCGGAACGCACAGCCGAAGATGAGTGGGTCGATCATGTGCAGGAGGTGGCGTACAAAACACTGTTTCCTCAGGCGAACTCCTGGTACATGGGCACTAATATTCCGGGAAAACCACGCTTGTTCATGCCCTATATCGCCGGCGTTGGCAGATACCGCAAAATTTGCGAAGAAATGGTTGTAGAAGGTTACAAGGGTTTTCGCTTCGAGGCCGAACGGGCAATCGCGGCGGAGTAGATTCGAAGTCCTTTGCACAACAGCAGGTCAGTTGCGGTGGTCAGAAAACGCTGCTTCTGGATCTTTTATTGTATCTGCTCATCTCCCCGCTCGTTTCCATGTCGCTACCGCTCAGAAAGTTTGTTGACGTGACGACGGCTTCTAGGATTCAAACTTCGGGTGATCGAACTCTC
>CAINEA010001055.1 GCA_903847525.1 uncultured Acetobacteraceae bacterium
AGACCGAAATCTCCGACTCTCCCGTCATGCTCTACATGAAGGGCAATGCGATGTTCCCGCAATGCGGCTTCTCGGCCCGCGTTGTGCAGATTCTCACGCACCTGAACGTGCCGTTCAAGACCGCCAACGTGCTGGAAGACGCCGAACTGCGCGAGGGCATCAAGCAGTTCTCCAATTGGCCGACCGTTCCCCAGCTCTACGTGAAGGGCGAATTCGTCGGCGGCTGCGACATCGTCACCGAGATGTTCCAGTCCGGCGAGCTTGAGACGCTGATGACCGACAAGGCGATCGTGCAGAAGGCTACCTCGTAACCTCCGCGATTTCGCCCGATCGTGACGGCTGCCGTGCCGTTGCGGTGAGGATCGGCGTCGTCACACCGGCCTATAACGTCGCCCCTTATATTGGCGACACCATTGCCTCGCTCATCGCCCAGTCCCACGCGGACTGGGCGTTGTTCGTTGTGGACGATGGTTCCACCGACGCGACGGCGGATGTGGTGGCGGGGTTTGTCGATCCAAGGATCCGCCTGTTGTGCCAGGCCAATGCCGGCGTGTCGGCGGCGCGCAACCGGGGCATCGCCGCATTGGACGATGGGGTGGATGCGGTGCTGTTCCTGGACGGCGACGACAGGCTCGCGCCGGATGCGCTGAAGCGGCTGGCGGCGGCGTTGGACGGCACCCTCGGCGCGGTGGCCGCCTATGGGGCCTATGCCTATGTCACCGAGGACGGCGGGCGGGTTACCGAGACCCGGGCGGGGCCGTTTCCAGCCGGCGATATCCTGGAACGGCTGCTGGAGCGGAACCTGTTTGCCAACGGCGGCCATATCCTGATCCGCCGCGGCGCGGTCACGAAAGCAGGAGATTTCAGCGCCGGCATCGCCTACGGCGAGGACTGGGAATACTGGACCCGCATCGCGCTTGCCGGCCCGTTCACGGTCGTGCCGGGCGCCCAGCCTCTGCTGATGGTTCGCCAGCGCGCCGGCGGAGCGTATCTACGCATGGCCAACGACAGCGCGATGTTCGAGCCTTGCATGACCGCGATATTCGGCAATCCCGAGTTGGCCAGGCGTTTCGGCGCGGCAGGGCTGGCTCGGATCCGCCTGCGGACGGAGGCGGAAAACACCTGGATCGTCGGACGCGAATTGATCCGCCATCGTCGCGGCCGTGAGGGATTGGCACGGCTGCGCCGATCCGTATTTGCCAAGCCCGGCCCAAAGCGCCTGGGACTGCTCGTTGTGGCGCATATTCTGGATGTGTTGCCCGATATATGGCCGGCAGGGCTGCGCGGGCCATTCCGGTGCTATGATGCCCCGCTGAAATGATAGGGGACGCATGCCGGATTTTACGCGGGAGATGGCAGCGGGCGGCCGGGTCGCTGGCGTCGATGAGGCGGGGCGCGGCCCACTCGCCGGGCCGGTGATGGCGGCTGCCGTGGTTTTCGCCGGTGGCGTGCCGGCGCGCCTGGCTGGCCTGCTGGATGACTCCAAGAAGCTGTCGGCCGCCCGGCGGGAATCGGCCTTCGTCCTGTTGCTGGCCTGCCGGCACTCCGGTGAGGCGGAGATCGGCGTCGGCGCGGCCTCGGTGGCGGAGATCGGGCGGATCAACATCCTGCATGCCTCGATGCTGGCGATGCGCCGCGCGGTGCTGCGCCTGCCCGCGACACCCGACCTGGCGCTGATCGACGGCAACCAGGCCCCGGACCTTCCCTGCCCGACAAGCTGCGTGATCGGCGGCGATGCCCTGTCGCTGTCGATCGCCGCCGCCTCGATCGTCGCCAAGGTGATCCGCGACCAGGCGATGCAGCGCCTGGATCGGCGCCATCTTGGCTATGGCTGGGGGGTGAATGCCGGTTATGGCACGGCGATGCACCAAGACGCCCTGCGCCGGCTCGGCGTGACCGCGCATCATCGCCTGGGTTTCGGCATAGTGCGGGAGCTTTCGCGCATTGACGCGGCTTCCGTCGCTTCGCCACCATAGGGCTTCATCGCCCCTCGGAGAGACGTGCACATCGTCGCAGAACTTCCGCTCGACCAGATCATGCTTGGAGACAGCATTCGCTTGATGCAAATGCTGCCATC
>CAINEA010001056.1 GCA_903847525.1 uncultured Acetobacteraceae bacterium
AGGTGTCGCTGGCTACCTGGGCTGTAACGTTAAATGTGGGTTAAAATTCCGCTCTGGTCGCCGGTGGCGGCTGCGCACGTAACCGCCATCCAACCCAACGATCACCGCTGGGGTCACCACATTTCGTTCCGGTGCGGGCAGGTCTTCTGCGGTGAGGTTCGCCAGCTTCAGGCCAACACGCATCGTGCGGTTCCGGACGGTGCCCGCGTTCGCCGCGCCGCCCACGGGGAGAAGTTCGGATATCATGGCGGCTACCGGGGCGAAGGGTGCCAATGCAGCGAACTTCGCGGTGACATACGCCAGTTCTGGCGCGACGCCGCCCGCCGCAAACATGGCCGCGAAGCTTTTTGGTTCCGGCCTTCCCGCGCGGCAGTGGCAGGCTCGCAGCCGGCGGATCCTAACGTCCACGCTTCCGAACACGGAGCGGAAGCTGGCGGGATAATAACCCTTGCTCAACAGCTTCGCGTTGCAATGCTCGCACCACCGGAACCGTTCGCCCATGATGGCCACCTCAGCGCGGACGATCCCGGCCTGCGCGGCCGCCATCAGCCGTTTGCCCTCGTCAAGCGTCAGCCCGAGGGTCTCCTCCACTGCGAAATCATCGCGCTCGACGCGGGCCAGCTCAGTCTCGGACGCGATCCCGGGCTCGAGCTCGGCGACCAGCTTCACCCGCCATATCAGCTTCGCCATGGTCCACCTCCATCATGAAGCCGAATCCTATCGGATAACCATGACTCCCCACGACTTTGCATGCACTCCTGGCATTCTCACCACAACGAATCGGGAGAGGATGCCCACGTCCTGCCGATCCAGGACGCCGGATTGCACACCTACCTGCGGACGCTGGAGATCATGTTCAGCCATCCCGGACACGATCGTACCGCGCATATTTCGCAGACGCCGTAGGGGCGAAATTCCCGTCTGGCGGGCGTCCCGCCGGTTGTGCTTGCTCAAAACTTCAAAAAGCCAAGAAAGCATAGAGTTTTCGGCGCCGCAGTCATACCGTCATCAGCACTACTGTCCGCCCTCGGTTCCCTTCTCTATTGGGGCGTATAGTCGCCTCACCCTGGAACTCGCACTCGTCGCCCTGCAACATCAGGTGACCGTCCTGCGCCGGCAACGCTCTGGCTGGCACCATCGCTACGAGCGCCGCGCAGCCTGAACTGTTTGCAGTGACCGACCTGTATCGCCGTCACGGTGCCGGGCGTCGTCACGGTCCGCAATTGCCTTGCGGGGATGCCACGGTGTCCCGAACCATTGCATGGTGTTTAGATCGCGGCAGCGGTGAACGCTCCGTTCGAATATTCAAGAATTGTCTGCCGAAATCTTCGTTGGAAAACCGATTCCTGGGCCGAATGGGATTTTGAGCAAGGACAGGCGGGAGACTTCTCAAGCATCGGGTTCTCCTTACTCGGCCTTCATGCCGAGACGGGCGATGGCAGTCCCCGCCTCCTTGATGTCACGTTGGAAGCGCGCACTGAATGCAGCCGGCGTGTCGCCGCCTGGCAGGGCACCGAGGTCGACCAGCTTCGCCTGGAAATCCGGACGCGCGATCACCTCGGCGATGTCTTTGTAGATCGCTTCGACGACCGCTGGGGGTGTGCCCGCAGTGGTGAACAAGCCGTACCAGTTGTTCTCGATTCCCGGGAATCCTTGTTCGGCGAATGTCGGGGTGTCAGGCAGGGCGGCAATACGTTTTGTGCCGGCAATGCCGAGCGACTTGAGCTTGCCGGCCTTGATCAGCGACAGACCTGACGTGACGCTGGCGATGCCGACATCGACGCGGCCGGCTGCTATGTCTGTGACGAAGGAAGCGGCTCCCTCGTACGGCGCGTTCAAGAGCTTGATGCCGGCCTTCTCGAAAATCAGCTCAGCCGCCAAGCGGCTGCCCAGTCCCGGACTGGCGATGGAACGCTTTTCGGGCCCCTCCTTCTCTACCAACTGCTTGAGCCCTCTGAGATCGTCGGCCGGGAGGGTCGGCGTCGCAAGCAATGTCGCGACCGGATACGCAACCGCCGTTATCGGAGCAAAGGCCGTCACAGTATCGTAGGGCAACTTGAGGAGATGGGCGTTGATGGCGATGCGCGTGACCTCCAGCACCATCATATGGCCATCGGGCTCAGCACGAGCCACGAAACCGGCCCCGATCGAACCGTTGCCACCGGTACGGTTGTCGACAATGACTGTCTGTCCCCACTTTTCGTCGAGGGCCTTGGCCAGCAGGCGACCCACTGTATCGGCCCCGCCGCCGGGGCTGTAGGGAACAATGATCGTCACTTGCTTGCTTGGACGGAAAGCGGGCTTCTGCTCCGCCACGGCTGGCACAACACCGACTGAGAAAAACGTCGCCGTCAGCATAGCGATCCAGGTTAACCTTTTATTCATTTTGTTGCCTCACTAGTTGGTATTGGGATTGAGCGAGCTATGGTCGAACGTTGGTGACGGTGTAGATCAAGAGGGCGGCATATCGGGGGGGGGTGCTGTCAATCAGCGTTGAAAAGTTTCCAGGTAACAGCGTCCAAAAGTTTCCAGTTTCTCATGCTGGCTTCGGCTGTTTTTTGCGCTGCTTGAAGCGGAAGGAATCGTTCCCGGTTTCCAGAATGTCGCAGTGATGGGTAACGCGGTCGAGCAATGCGGTGGTCATCTTGGGGTCGCCGAAGACGCCGACCCATTCGGCAAAGGACAGGTTGGTGGTGACGATCAGCGAGGTCTTTTCGTAGAGTTGGCTGATGAGGTGGAACAACAGGGCGCCGCCGGAGGCCGGGAACGGCAGATAGCCAAGTTCATCGAGGATCACCGCGTCGGCCTGAACCAGCTGGCGGGCCATGTTTCCGGCCCTTCCCTGCTGCTTCTCCTTCTCCAACTGGTTCACCAGATCGACGCGTTGGGGGGATGTCCCTGTCTCTGTTGAAATTTGCGTAGCCGACGCCGCTGGGCTTTGAGGTTAAGCTACGGCGGTGTGCCGTTCAAGGGAGGTGTTGACCGCATGCTTTGCGCCATGAGCGAGCAAGGCGCTCTTGAGGATCGGCAACTGGCGATGGGCCTTGAGGCGTCGGAAGCCTTTGGCGGCTTCCAGCATGGCGGCTCCGGTCCAGCGTAGGGCCATCGCAGCATCACGCCAGTGCTTCACGTTCCGGCAGACGCGCCTGACGGTGCCGTTCATATTTTCGATGATGTTGGTGCAGGCCAGCGAGCGGCGTAGTTCGGCGGGCAGACCGAGGCGGTTGACGGTGAGGATTTCGTCGAGGCCCTCCAGGATGCTGTCGCGCACGCCGGGGGCATCGAGTTCGAGGCGGCGGGCCAGATTTCTGATGAGTTTCTCGGCTTTGTCCGCGTCGTCCAGTTCCCATGCCTGACGCAGCGTCCGCCGGACGGACGCCTGCATGGCCTTGGGCAAGCGCTCGGTAATGTTGCGCGCCTTGTGCACCTGGCAGCGCTGGATCGGGGTATGGCTCCCGAATGTTCGCGGGATAGCCTTGGTCAGCGCCTTGGCGCCGTCAACGATGAAACAGGCGGCAGAGCCCACTTGTGGCGGCCGACAGAGCGGCGACTAGATCAAGGATCTCCGGATCGGTCTGGTCAGGCAGACAGGGTTCGATCCGAGCCAGTGTTTCTTCGCTGATGGTCATGCCGATCTATAAAATGAAAGTTATCAGTCAATATAACAAAGGTTCCGAGGCCGGCCAGAAAATCTGCCGATCTTGACGCCGATCTTGGCCGGCCTGCTAAGAGCCTGTCAACACGGGGATTTTCAGGAAGCCGGCCTGGCCGGCCTGCCGATCCTGGGCCGGCCTATCGCGCCCCCCCCTCGCCCGGCCGCCTCAGCCTCTCGGCCACACCTTCAGCGCCCGCGTGAAGGTTGCTTCGCCGCGCGCCACGATTGCCGCCTCGTCCCAAAACGCGACATCATGCAGGTCCTGGTTGATCGCCAGGAGTGAGTGTTTCATCAGTTCCGGCTTCTTTTCGGACCACGCGCTGTTCGACTGCGTCGCATTCAGCGCCTGCATGAGGATGGTCAAGTTCCCCATCCTCTGAAGGGAGCGGTCGCGCGCATCGCTTGCGGCCGCCCGCTGGTCCCCCGCGCCCGCGACGAGCTGTTCCAGACCGTCCATTCCCTTTACATGAGGGTTCGGCTGTCAATGGCCTTTCTGCATGCGGTCCTCCGTGCTTGGTTGAAGGCGCGGCGTAGTCCTCGGGTCCCGGGCGATTCTTCGGCGCAGTAGGAACTGCGTAACCTTACATGCGGTCGGGTCCTACGAGGGAGCCCGCACCATAATGCCTCATACACGAGGCGTTGCCCGGGTGAGACGCGACCCACCTGAAACGCGGCAGCTGAAGGCTGCCAATGAAGAAGACGGTCGCGTTCCCCGTATTGTCGCCGGCGTCTATGCTGCCAGCGACAATTCTGTTGGTTTAGGTTGCGGCCTATGCCGCAGCCTTGATTTCGACGCCCACCGGCATCACGCCTGTCTCAACATAGCGCCAGAGCGCGATCAGAAGCTTTCTCGCCATTGCCACGATGGCGATCCGGCGTGTGCGACCCTTCAGGGTTCCGACGCGCTCGTGAAACCAGGTGGCGAGCGCGCTGCCCGGCTGATAGCGCAGCCACAGCCAGGCCAGTTGGATCAGCGTCGTGCGTGCCCTTGGGTTGCCCGCGCGGCTGATGCCGCGATCTCGGTCCATGCCGCCGCTCTGGTAGGGCATGGGCGCGATGCCGACGTAGCTGGCGAGTTGCCGGCGGTTGTCGAAGGAACGGTAAAGCACCTCGCGCACCAGCACGGCGGAGAAGTTCCCGCCGATACCGCGGATACGTTCCAGGGCCGTGATCTTCTTGGTCATTGCGTCGTCGACCATGGCGGCCTGAGCTTCGGCCCGCTCGGCTTCCATCTCGCGGATCAGCTCCAAAATCAAAATGAGTTGACGTCGCAAGCGGTTGAGTTCGGCTTGCAGAAGTGGCGGTAGCGCGCGACCGTCACCGGTGTGTAGTTGAGCAATATCGCGGTCCCACGAGCGCAGAGACGGCCTTCCCCGAATGCCCTGCGTAAACAGCAGCGCTTCCATCCGGTTCTCGAGGCGCTGTTTCTCGCGGACGAGATGCTCCCGTTCGCGATGCGGTCGCTTGGCATCTTCTTCCTCAGACGTCGGCACACGCACCATGCTGCACACTTGACGGTCGCCGCCAAGCCAAACAGCCAGCACACGCAGCATGCCTTCCGCATCGAGTCGATCCGTCTTGGCTCGGCGGGCGCGCCGGTTCACGAGGATGCTGGTCGGCTCAAGGACATAGGCAGCGATGTCATGCGCGGTCAGCAATCGGTGGAGCCAAACTCCGTCCCGTCCGGCCTCGAAGCAGCATGCCACGTCTACAGTCTGGCCGAGTTTGGTCGAGGCACGCGATCGGAGTTCAAATATCAGCGCCAACAGCGCCTTCGTATCGCCGCCCTCGATCCGGTGCAGTCGTGACTTCTCAGTTCTCGGCAGCTGCGCGGCGACGAGCCACGATGAGACGCTGAGTTCGATCGCGATGTGGATGGTATTCTCGAATGACATGGCGGCAGGCTCCCTGATTTGAGTGCGGATGCCTGCCAGTCTGAGCACTTTGCCTGGGTGGTGTCCGCCTCATAGCATCTGGAACCGTCCGGCAGGGGCCAATGTTCGATCCAGGCCCGAGGCATGATGTGTTCGATGGTGGGCTGGTGCTCGAAGGACAGGGGCTCGACCTTGTCCGTCATATAGGTGTCGTTGAGACGAGCCCGGATGTGAACCAGCTTCGCGTTGCCGAGGTCATAGGCGGGCTTGTTCAGCCACGCTTTCCTGAAAGCAGCATCGCTCGGCCATTCGACGGACTCGCCGGATTGCGCGCTCAACAGCTTCGTCAGACCTTCGGGGGTGATGCCGTCCCGGCGCAGACCTTTCGTCAGCTACAAAAATATCCGGTTGTAGTTCTACGCAGACGGCGCGGCGCAGCAGAGAGGATTCGAGGATCTGCGAGAAAGAGGCCCATTCCGCCGGGCTGATTTCCGCCTCAAGCAAGGACAACAGGAGCGGATAGGCCGTCCGGATGTCGAACGCGTAGAGAAACACCGCCAGCCTGTAGATGGCGTCGCCCTTCTTCGGCTCGAGAATCCGCCGAAAATGTTCGCCCTGCCGCGCTAGCAGCGTGTCGGACTTAACGCGACGCGGAAACGTCCGGTAGAATCGGAGCACCGCTTCGCTTTCTCCCAGTCCGAACATCCCGCGCATGCCCAACTTCCGCCCCATCGACCGTGATACCGACTTTCTGCTGCCGCCG
>CAINEA010001057.1 GCA_903847525.1 uncultured Acetobacteraceae bacterium
AGGTGTCGCTGGCTACCTGGGCTGTAACGTACGAACAATATAAGCTCACCGGCAACCCCGGTTCGGTCTGGCTGTTCACCACGCTGACCGACTGGCTGTTCCTGGACGGGCATGAGAAGGCAATGCGCCTGACGGTCGCCAGCCTGGAAATCCTGGCATCCATTTTGGTTGTGATCCCGCCCACCCGCGTGATCGGCGCAGCACTCGCACTTGGCATCATGTCCGGCGCGATCTTCTTCCATTTGTTCAGCCCGCTCGGGATCGACCCCTACAATGACGGTGCCCGTCTGTTCACCGAGGCCTGCGAGGTGTGGCTGCTCTCGGCCTTCATTCTGCTGGTCTATCGGGCCGAGGCCCTGGCCATGCTACGCCGGATCACGCCGGCCGGCTGGCTACCCGCCGCCCGATCCCCGGCCACGCAGCGCTGAGGCATAAAGCGCTGAGCCGCGCCAATGCCGTGCCAAGTGGGGCCAGCCCAAGCCGGGCCCAGCCAAGCCGGGCGAGGCCCGAGGGCTTTCCTGCGGCCCGAGGCGCCGGAGCCGCCGCGCCCGCAGCAGCGACATCGCCCACCAGCGCATCCACCGCCTTGCGGATGCGGGCGCGGGCCCGGTGCAGCAGCACGCGCTGGTTTTCCGGGCTGATCGCCAGCAGTTCGCAGATCTCCTCCGACTCCTTGCCCTCCATGTCACGCAGGATGATCACCGCGCGCTGGCCGGTCGGCAGCTTCTCGATCGCCTCCTGCACGTGCTGCCAAAGCTGCCGCCCGCCCACGATCCGCTCGGGATTGATCTCGTCCCACAGCCGCGGCGCCTCGATCCAATGGCCGTCGGCCTTGAAGGCAGCCGCATCGACCGCCCGCTCCCCGGGCTGGCTGCCGTCAAGAATCGCCGGCAGTGCGACGGTCCGACCCTCCCGGGAGATCCGGGTGCGAGCGCGATTGAGCACGATGCTGAACAGCCAGGTGCTCAGGCTGGATCGCCCCTCGAACCGGCCGATATTGGTAAAGACCGCCAGCCAGGTATCCTGCACCACCTCTTCGGCCTGGGCACGGCTGCCGATGATCGAGGAAGCCACACCGACCAGCGAGCCATGGAAACGCCGGATCAGGCTGCGATACGCACCCTGATCGCCGTTGCGCAGGCGCTCCAGAAAGGCCGGGTCGTCGAACTCGGTCGTGCTCATGGCCCGCGAAAAGCCTCCGGATTGGAAATTTGCGGCAGGTTAATGCATTTCGGCCTTGCACGTAACGCCGTGACAGGCGTGGAGTCATCCGATAAGCGGGATCATCCGCGAAAGGTAATAGCCAAAGTGCTCCGTTGCCGTGACATGCCTGAACTGGCGAGCGACTATCTCGATCATACCTTGCCCTTGCATCGGCGCCTGGCCGTTCGGCTGCATCTGTCGATCTGCACCGCCTGCACCAACTATTACGCGCAGATGCGCAAGACCATCGCCCTGCTGCGGGGCTTGCCGGCGGTTACGCCATCGGCGGAGACCGAGGAACGCGTGCTGTCGGCACTCCGCACCCCACCCGGGGGAACATCGGCGGACTAACCAACCTCAGGTCGCCAGGAAGTCCCGCACGATCGCGATCTGCTCCGGCACATTCAGCCCAGGCGCATGGCCGCAGCCGGGGATTTCTACGATCTGCGCCCGCGGGCCGCGCATGGTCATGGCCTCTGCGACATCGGGCAGCAGCAGGTCGGACGTCACGCCGCGCAGCACCAGCATCTTCACGTCCAGCGCGTCGTACGCGTCCCATTGCTCGAAATCGCGGGGAAAATTGACCAACTGGCGCACCAGCGCCGGATCGTAATGCGTGGTGATCCGCCCATTTGCCAGCCGTCGCATCCCGGTCTCCGCCATCCGCCGCCACTGCGCGTCGGTATGCACACCGAACGGCGCGTAGATGGTGCGGTAATAGGTCTCCAATTCCCCCATGGTGGCGAAATCGGGGGGATTGCCGACATAGGTCTTGATCCGCTCGAACGGGCCCGGTGGCAAAATCGGTCCCATGTCGTTCGAGACGAAATGGCTGATCCGCCCCTTCAGCGTCGTCGCACCGGCCGCGATGCCGAGCGCCCCGCCCATCGAGGTGCCAACCCACCGGACCCGACCCAGCGACAGTGCATCCAGCAGTGCCGCGGCCAGCTTCGAATATTCGGCAAAGCAGTATTCCGCATCCGGCCGGGCACTCCATTGCGACAGTCCGCGCCCGATCGTGTCCGGACAGATCACCCGGTAGGTGTCGGACAAATCTTGCGCGATATCGTCAAAATCCCGCCCGGTGCGCGACAGCCCATGCCACAGGATCAGCGCCGGCGCATCCGCCGTACCCCACTCCGTATAATGCACCTCATAGCCGTTCAACTGCACATAGTTCGATCGTGGCTGCATCGCCTCAGACCCCCGCCGGAAACACCATCACCTTCGAGGCGACGCGCCGATGCGCCAGATCGAACCCATCGACCGTCTGCTCCAGCCCGACCCGATGGGTGATCATCGCCCGGAACTGCTCCGGATCGGCCGCCATGATCGTCTGCACCACATCCCAGTGCCGCCGGACGGACGAGTGCGAGGCACGGATCTGCTGCTTCTGGCGCACGAAATCGGTGATGTCGAACTCCGCCGGTTTGGCATGAATCCCGGCGGTGACCAGGATCCCGCCATCACGCAGGATCGACAGCCCGTCGCGGATCGAGGACGGCACGCCGGTCGCCTCGAACACTTTGTCCGCCTTGCCCTCGGTCAGCTTCTCCACTGCGGCCTTCAAATCCTGCTCCGCAACGTCGATGCAATCCGCGAAACCGAGCGCCCGCAATGTCTCGAAGCGGACTGCGTCATTGCGCCCGACCAGGATCACCCGCGCGCCGGACGCCCGGGCCAGCAGCGCGATCCCCTGGCCTATGGTGCCGGGCCCCAACACCACCACGGTCTCGCCCAGTCTCACCTCACCCGTCTCGACCGCACGCGCGGCAACCGCCAGCGGCTCGGTCAATGCGGCGATCTCCATGTCCACATGGTCCGGGATCGGCAGGCAGTTCAGCGCCGGCGCATTCACCTGTGCGGCGAATCCGCCGTCG
>CAINEA010001058.1 GCA_903847525.1 uncultured Acetobacteraceae bacterium
AGCACCCTTCCCGAATACGTGCTGAGGCGATTTCTGGCATGCATCCGAAACGGATCGGCTTCAGCTTGCGTGTGGGTAGCGAGAGCCACCAATCCATCGAGCAGCGACACGGCTTGCTCTCGCGTTGGGAGAATCCGTCTGACTGGTGCAAGTCCGCGCGCCGCAGCATCGATGCATTCCAACCTTTGCTGATCATCGCCGGATCCCAGGGGAGTTTCGAATAGGTAGGCGTGGACCACCATTTCAGGGACCACGTCGACGGTGCCAGGTAATGCCGCGATAACGTGTGGAAACAGGTCAACGTCGAGCGGCAGACCACCTTTCTCCGAATTTTTGGTCGACCAGAGCAGTCGCCCGAATTCGTCGCACTCTCTCGATTCTAGGCTTTCATAGAGTGCCAGGTAAGCCAATCGATGCACCGCTTGCGCCCGTGCCGGCCCGGAGGCACCCACTGCGGCCATTAGTTTCGCGACACACGCGCTCCACCTCGCATCATTCGGAGGCCGGACAGGCTGCGTGCCATAACGGAACAGTTCGGCTGCCGGATCGGGCCAATGGAATGGGACCTTCTCGCCGACCGGTAAAAGGGGAAACTCGAGGCATTCGAGGGCTGCCGTCCTGCGCATGTCGGGTGGGAGCGAGACCAGGCTCCACTTGAGGAGCTCGCCGAGCGGCTCGTAAAGCCAGTGATGCAGCCGCTCGGATGCCATCTCGCTACCGAACTCGAACGCTTCCCGGGCGATCTCTGGCTCGGCCCGGACAATCAGACGGGACAGGATCGTCAGATATATTCGCAACCGCTCTACCGCATTGATGGAGTCGGACACGCCTGCGGTGCGCACACGTGTCTGCCAAAATCGGACAGCGGTTAAGACTCGAGCGGTGAGATCGGAAGCCAAACCGGGCTCGAGGCGCGCGATTGACACGCTATCAAAGTGACGGTTCAGCGCCGGGGACGAGTGGCTTAGGACCCGCAGCAAGCGCAGGTACCACTTGAGCGTGGGCAATGGCTCGCTCTCCAACGCATCCCGCGCTAGCGACGCCAGGATGTCGATGTTCCCAACTTTCATGGGCAAGCATGAGGAGTCTGCTAGGCGGAACACTGCTTCAGCCTCGTAACCCGACGCTGCCGCACGGAATGTGATGGTTTGACTGTGATCCTCATAGGCGCCCGGTCCGAACCGCGGCTGATAACCCTGCGGTTGATCCATCTGACGGAGCCTGTTGGCGCGCAGTTCGCGGTGTAGCTTGTCGATCTCTTCCTCGGCGTCGTATCCGGCCGCCAGGCCGTTGAGCGGCGCATGGGATTCCCGCATCCAGGTCTCGGACATGCGGAGCGCACGGCCGAAGACATTGGCCCATTCGCGGCGGGACGCCACCGACATCGACCGCGAATCCTGCCGTTGGCGATCGGCCAGATCGGCACATGCCTTCTCAACCAGGGCCTTGGCAAGAACCGTTTCGCCGCATTCGCAATGCAGCGCCGCACGGAGAAGGCGCCAAATCGGATCTTGCCCAGCCAGTTCCGAAAGGCCGCTCGACACTGCCGCAAAATCGAGACCGTCCCGAGCCCACAAGAGTTTTTGGGCGATCAACTCTGCATGCGCGTCCGAGCCTGGGCTCGCGACGGACGAAAGCAACGGTTCGATTTTCCGGAATTCGACTTCGTTGCGGCCTATTCGCGCTTCGCGGAGCAGAACGCAGAGAAATTCAAGCCGGATCGCGGCGGGAAGTTCGTCTTCGCCAATAGCCAGCGCGGCGATGGCCGCCGCGACCTTGTCTTCCAATGGCTCCAACGTGACTGCCGCGCGCCAGGCAACTTGACTCAGCAACGAGGCGCATCTCTCGGGCTTGATCGAAGCCAATGCCTTAACGAAACCCCATGGAGCGTGTTTCGTGCCAAACGCTACTGCCTGCCTCTTCTCCCTTGGCATGACCAGCCAGTCGGGGCAGCCGGCGATGTCGGCCTGCCAAACCGCCGAGACTTTCTCGAGCAACGTCGCCGCAGAGGCCTCATCGTTCATCATGGCCCGGGCGACCTCGACATTTGCTGGGATGAAGTTATATGAATCGCTGTCTGCCGGTTGCCAATCCATGGCGCTAGAGGGCTTGCTCGAAGCTAGGTAGGCGAGGAACAGCTCACATCAGGTGGACCCCATTCGTTGGACAGGAATCCGGGTGAGTTAAGAGAGACTCCGGCCAGTTCCACATCCCCCCACCCGTGCGAGGGGGCAACGAAG
>CAINEA010001059.1 GCA_903847525.1 uncultured Acetobacteraceae bacterium
AGATTGGGAATCGGGCGGCGGCAACGACATGGGAAGCTTGACTCATGCCGCGACTCGCGTGTCAACCGTCGATCAGCGATCGACTACCTGGGCAGTTACATGCTTCCTAAACAAGCTGTCATGAATGCTCAATATTCAGGCAATGGCATCGCGGTTCGCCCAACCAGCGGGCGCAAGGCGCAATCGAAAGGATTGGCCGGAAGGGGTTTACGATCATTTTCGTGTGGCACGCCGCATGCAACCCTTTGCTACCGTCACCAATTCGCTTAAGCGTTCGGGCAGCCTGGACAATAGGGAGGCCCGGTCCGCCGGGAATGGTCGCAGATGAAAAAGATCGAGGCGGTTATCAAGCCGTTCAAATTAGATGAGGTGAAGGACGCCCTGCATGAGGTGGGGCTTCAAGGGATCACGGTGGTGGAAGCCAAGGGTTTCGGTCGTCAGAAAGGCCATACCGAGTTGTATCGGGGTGCTGAGTATGTGGTCGATTTCTTGCCCAAGGTGAAGATCGAGGTGGTCTGCGAGGATGCCGTGGTCGAACGCGCGGTAGAGGCGATCATCGGTGCCGCCCGTACCGGCCGTATCGGTGATGGCAAGATATTTATCTCCTCGGTCGAGGAGGTGATCCGTATTCGCACCGGTGAACGGGGCGAGGACGCGGTCTGACAAAGGTGTCGGCCTGACCCCGGCGGCGCGGCTCGAGCGTAGCGCCGGACAGACCGAACCCAAGGCCGCCGCCGGCCCGCGGCAACTGGACGAACGGGGCCGGATGCATGAGGAGCCACGTGGGGTGGTTCCATTATCCTGCCAGAACCGGCCGCTGTCGCGGCGGGTTCGGCGCATGACGAGAGAACGGGGACGAACTTATGGCGAGAAAGCCCACAGGCTCCACCAGCAGCGTTGGAAAAGTGCTGGAGATGATAAAGGAACACGGCGTTGAGTACGTGGACCTGCGATTCACCGATCCGCGCGGCAAGTGGCAGCACACCGCGCAGCACATCTCCACGATCGACGAAGATGCGTTCCGCGACGGAATCATGTTCGACGGCTCCTCGATCGCCGGCTGGAAGGCGATCAACGAGAGCGACATGATCCTGGCGATGGATCCGGACACCGCGGTCATGGACCCGTTCGCGGCCAAGCCGAGCCTGATCATCTTCTGCGACATCGTCGAGCCCTCCACTGGCCAGGGCTACTCGCGCGATCCGCGCAGCACGGCGAAGAAGGCCGAGGCGTATGTGAAGTCCACCGGTATCGGCGATACCATCGTGGTCGGCGCCGAGGCTGAGTTCTTCATCTTCGACAGCGTGAAGTTCGGCACCGGCGGTAATTTCGGCACCTATCAGATCGACAGCATCGAGGGACCTGGTTCGTCGTTGAAGGACTATCCGGAAGGCAACATGGGTCATCGCCCCGCGATCAAGGGCGGCTATTTCCCGGTTCCGCCGGTTGACGGCGACAGCGACCTGCGCGCCGAGATGCTTTCCACGATGGGCGAGATGGGCCTGACCATCGAAAAGCACCATCATGAGGTTGCGCAGTCCCAGCACGAGCTTGGAACGCGTTTCTCCACGCTGACCAAGCTGGCCGACCAGATGCAGATCTATAAGTATTGCGTCCACAACGTTGCCCACAGCTACGGCAAGACGGCCACGTTCATGCCGAAGCCGATCTATGGCGATAACGGCTCGGGCATGCACACCCATCTGTCGATCTGGAAGGCCGGCAAGCCGCTGTTCGCTGGCAACTCCTATGCCGACCTGTCCGAAATGTGCCTGTTCTTTATCGGTGGCGTGATCAAGCACGCCAAGGCGATCAATGCGTTCACCAACCCATCGACGAACAGCTACAAGCGGTTGATCCCCGGGTTCGAGGCGCCGGTGCTTTTGGCCTATTCTGCGCGTAACCGTTCCGCTTCGTGCCGTATTCCCTACACCACCAATCCGAAGGCCAAGCGCGTAGAGGTTCGCTTCCCCGACCCCACGGCGAACCCGTATCTGGCTTTCGCGGCGCTGACGATGGCCGGCATGGATGGCATCAAGAACAAGATCCATCCTGGCGATCCGATGGACAAGGATCTCTACGACCTGCCCCCGGAAGAGCTGAAGGACATCCCGACGGTTTGCGGCAGCCTGCGCGAAGCGCTCGGCGCGCTCGCCGCCGACCACGAATTCCTGCTGGAAGGCGATGTGTTCGGCAAGGACCAGATCGAGAGCTACATCGATCTGAAATGGAGCGAGGTGTACCGCTTCGAGCACACCCCGCATCCGGTCGAGTTCGAGATGTACTACTCCGTCTAACGCCGTCCACCGGCGTTCGCGCCGGTCACACGACGCTTCTGAGCCCCGTCATCCGATAGGATGGCGGGGCGTTTTTTTTGTCCAGCCGAATACGCCGTTTCACGTATTGCGTTTCTTGAGGGCAGATCACGCGCATCGCAGTCGGGAGCGAACGGCCAATAAATCAGGAGCAGATGCCTATCCGTTAGGCATCTTGATCGCCACACCGTGGCGGTGCGGTCCTCGATCAGGGAGTGGCTTGGGCATTATTAAATAAAATCAATACTCTGTATGCCAAAACGCAGGTGCTTCGGCTCTGGCACGGTTCTTGAAACATGAATACTACGACCGGTCGTCGGGTGCCTCCACGGTGGGGGCCTGGGCATGGCCGGGGGACCGTCGAGGCAATGAAAGATAAACCTATGAGCTACGGGCCGAGGCACCACTGGCCGGTCGAGAATGGGCCGATGGATAACGGAATGACGCAACACGGGGCACGCACATGAAACTTATCATGGCTATCATTAAGCCGTTCAAGCTGGACGAGGTGCGTGATGCTCTCACTCCGCTCGGCGTTCAGGGGTTGACGGTTTCCGAAGTAAAAGGTTTTGGGCGCCAGAAGGGCCAGACCGAGATTTATCGCGGTGCGGAATATCACGTGAACTTCCTGCCCAAGCTGAAGATCGAGGTCGCAGTTTCCTCCGACCTCGCGGATCAGGTGGTGGAGGCGATCACCCAGACCGCCCGCACCGGCAAGATCGGCGACGGCAAGATCTTCGTGATGGATATCGAACGTGCGGTTCGGATCCGTACCGGCGAGACCGACGGCGAAGCGCTGTGACCCAAGCAAGAAAGACATTGAAAATGAAACCATCCCGCCTGATCCTTGGGACGGCTACGCTGCTGCCCGTGCTGCTTGCCGGCGTCGCTGTGTTCGCTCCCGCCTTTGCCGAGGACGCCAAGCCCGCGGCCGACGCCGCTGCCGCGGCAGCCGCGGCTGCTCCCAAGCTGGATAGCGGTGATACCGCCTGGATGCTGACCAGCACCGCGCTTGTGCTGCTGATGACAATTCCGGGTCTGGCACTCTTTTACGCCGGTATGGTGCGCAAGAAGAACGTGCTCGCCACGATGATGCAGTCCTTTGCGATCTGCTGCCTTATAACGATCGTGTGGATGGTTGCCGGCTACAGCTTAGCCTTCACCAACGGCAATGCCTATATCGGCGACCTTTCGCGCCTGCTGCTGCGCGGGATCGCAGATGGCATCACCAAGGGTGTGGACGTTCCCTTTGTCCTAGGTGCAGGCACCGATAATGCCCAGCCGCAGACGATCCCCGAGACCGTCTACATGATGTTCCAGATGACCTTCGCGATCATCACCCCCGCACTAATAGCCGGCGCCTTCGCCGATCGCATGAAGTTCTCCGCCATGTGCGTGTTCATGGTGCTGTGGTCGTTGCTGGTATATTCGCCCGTCGCTCATTGGGTGTGGAGTGCTACCGGCTGGGCCGGCAGCCTGGGCGTTCTGGACTTCGCAGGCGGCACCGTCGTGCATATCAACGCCGGTATTGCTGGCCTTGTATGCGCACTCGTGATGGGCAAGCGGCTTGGTTACGGCAACGACAACATGGCGCCATATAACCTCAGCTACGCCGTGATCGGCGCCTCCCTGCTGTGGGTGGGCTGGTTCGGGTTCAACGCGGGTTCCGCGGTGGGTGCCAACGGCCGTGCCGGCATGGCGATGACCGTCACCCAGATCGCCACGGCGGCGGCTGCCCTTGGCTGGATGTTCGCGGAATGGATGACCAAGGGTAAGCCTTCCGTGCTCGGCATCATCTCCGGTGCTGTCGCCGGCCTCGTTGCGATCACCCCGGCCTCGGGCTTCGTGCTTCCCGGGGGTTCCTTGATCATCGGGCTCGTCGCCGGCGTCGTCTGCTTCTGGGCAGCCACCAGCCTGAAGCACATGCTCGGCTACGATGACAGCCTGGACGCTTTCGGCGTGCATGGGGTCGGCGGCATCATCGGCGCGCTGCTGACTGGTGTGTTCGCCTACGGCCCGCTGTCGGCAACCGATGCCAACCCGGATGGCAGCTCGGGCGGCATGCACCAGCTGTATCTGCAGGCTATTGGTGTTGCCACGACGCTGATCTATAGCGGGATCATGACCTTTATCATCCTGAAGATCGTCGATGCCATCATCGGCCTGCGGGTCGATACCGAAGAGGAGCGCGAGGGCCTGGATATCGTGCTGCACGGCGAACAGATCCTCTGATCGCCAACGCCTAAGGGGGGACGCCGCTCGAGCTAAGCGGCGTCCCTCATCGGCCCTTACCTGATCCATGAAGCTGACTTGGAGATGTTTTAAATGACCCACAAGAAAATGCTGCGATCTTCAACAGTAATGACAGCCGCCACCTTCGCTATGACGGCTGTAATCGCGCTGTCGATGGCCGCGAATGCGGAGGACGCGAAACCCGCCGATGCCGCAGCAGCCCCGACCCCCGCTGCCGACGCACCACCGCCGGGCTACTACGTTAACGGCATCCATCTCGGTGTTCAATTCGATGCCGGGTTTTATGGCAACGCCAACAATCCGCAGAGCGGCGTCAATGTCGGCCAGTCCTTTACCGACCGTTCCAACAGCATTCTGCTGAACCAGGCGCTGTTTACCGTGGAGAAGGCGCTGGACAAGAAGGCGACGGACTATGATTTCGGCTTCAAGGTGCAGGCCATGTACGGCACCGATGCGCGCTATACGCATTTCCTGAACGAGCTCAGCAACGTCACCTCACAGCGCACGCAGCTTGATATCGTGGAAGTGGCGTTCCTGGCGCATACTCCTTGGCTGACCGAAGGTGGCATGGATTTCACGGTCGGTCAGTATCCAACCATGATGGGCTTTGAAACCATCGACCCATCGACCAATCCGTTCTACTCGCACAGCTATATCTTCAACTACAGCCTGCCGTTCAAGCATACCGGCGCCCTTGCTGTGACGCATGTGATCCCTGAACTCGACATCTATACGCAGATCGATACGGGTAACCAGACAAGCTTCGGCAGCCCGGGTGGCGACAACAACGGGGCCATTGCCGGCATGGTCGGTGTCGGTAGCACACTGATGGATGGCAACCTAACAATCCTGGCGCTGTCGCATTTCGGTCCTGAGCAACCTATCGGCATGCCCGGCGGAACTCTACCGGGCGTAGGTGGATTGGCGAACAAGTATTTCCGGGTCTATAACGATGCGTTCGTGACCTACAAATATGACGATAAACTTTCCTTCACCACGGAATTCAGCTGGGTGCACGATGCCCTCGGCTACAACACCAACGGTCAGAAGGGTGCGGATGCCTACGGTGCGGCGCAGTATGTTACGTATGCACTGACCGACACCATCGCGTTGAATGCCCGCGGTGAAATTTTCCGTGACCAGAATAACTTCTTCGTCGCGTCTTTCCCCAACAGCCTGGGTCCGGTTCAGGCGCTGGGCGGCCGTGCACCTGCGACGCTACTGCCGGCGGCGATCACTGGCACGACCTATGGCGCAATTACGTTGGGCTTCACCTATAAGCCAGCGGTGCCGGATACCATCACCACCCTGCTGATCCGTCCAGAAGTTCGCTATGATGGTTCGCTGAGCGGTGGCAAGCCGTACAACGACCAGAGTAATAGCGGCGCGTTCTTCTTTGGCGCGGACGTGGTTCTCGGCTTCTGATCCCTCCTCCCGGAAGCCGATAGGGAAACGGGGCGCTTGTGGCACGGGCGCCCCGTTTTCTTGCTTTTTTCGTTACAGCCCAGGTAGCCAGCGACACCT
>CAINEA010001060.1 GCA_903847525.1 uncultured Acetobacteraceae bacterium
CGCTGAGACCCTTTTGGAATTGCACCTTGTTTCGAGCCATCGTCCCTGCCTCGCTAAATCGAATGTTCACGATATGTGCCACGAAAGAGAAGCTGAGAAAAGTGCGTAAACAGGAAGACATTTAGGGGTTTCATAGACAGTCCTTTTCGCACGCCAAAAAAGCACATTGCTTCCTGTGCGCCGCCGCTATCTACCGCGGGGAACAGCGACGCGACAGGCGCTTTCCGCCGTGCGAGGCCAGCCATGCTCGCGCGGCCCGGCGAGTTGGCTTCAAAAATGCGTGGTCGGATGCGGCGGAATTTGTCAGGCCCAGTTGAACGACCGGCTGACCGCCTTCGCCCATTGCGCGGTCAGCGCCGCTCGCCGGTCCGCTGCCATATCCGGCTGCCAGCTCCGCCCCACGGCCCAGTTGCGCACCAGATCGTCGGTGCCCTGCCAGTACCCCACGGCGAGGCCCGCGGCGTAGGCGGCCCCAAGGGCGGTGGTTTCGATCGTCCGCGGGCGAACCACCGGGACATCGAGGATATCGCTCTGGAACTGCATCAGCAGGCCGTTCACCACCATACCGCCATCCACGCGCAGGGTGCGGATGGGGATGTGGCTGTCGTGTTCCATGGCCTTCAGCACGTCCAGTGTCTGATAGGCCGTCGCCTCCAGCGCCGCGCGGGCGATGTGGCCGGCGGTGGCGAAGCCGGTCAGCCCGGCGATCACGCCGCGGGCATCGGCCCGCCAATAGGGCGCATACAGGCCGGAGAAGGCCGGCACCACGTACACGTCGCCATTGTCGGGCACCGATGCCGCTAGCGGCTCGATCTCAGAACTCGCGCCGATCAGCTTCAGATTGTCGCGCAGCCACTGCACCAGGGCACCGGTGACCGCGATCGAGCCCTCCAGCGCGTAGCAGGCCGGCCGGGTGCCGAATTGATAGGCCACCGTGGTCAGCAGCCCGGAAGTGGAAGCAACCGGTTTTTCGCCGGTGTTCATCAGCAGGAAACAGCCGGTGCCGTAGGTGTTCTTCGCCTCCCCGGGCCGGAAGCAGGCCTGCCCGACCAGGGCCGCCTGCTGGTCGCCGAGGATGCCCGACAGGGTGACCCCCTCCAGCACGCCCCTCGCTTGGCCATGAATGGCGCTGGATGGGACGATGCGCGGTAGCACGGCGCGGGGGATATTGAAGGCGTGCAGCAGTTCGTTGTCCCAGTCGAGGGTGGCCAGGTTCATCAGCTGGGTGCGGCTGGCGTTGGTCACGTCGGTGATGTGCTGACCGGACAGGTTCCAGGCCAGCCAGCTGTCGATGGTGCCGAACAGGAGGTCGCCGGCCTCCGCCCGGGTCCGCGCGCCGGGCACATGGTCCAGCAGCCAGCGCAGTTTCAGGGCGGAAAAATAGGTCGCCAGCGGCAGGCCGGTTTTTCTGCGGAAGCGGTCCTGGCCGCCATCGGTCATGTAGGCATCGACCAGCGTGTCGACCCGCGTGTCCTGCCATACGATCGCGTTGTGCACCGGCCCGCCGTCGCGATCCCACAGCACC
>CAINEA010001061.1 GCA_903847525.1 uncultured Acetobacteraceae bacterium
CACCAGCGCGAAGGCCTTGGCGACCGTGGCCTCGCGGATCGCCGCGCGGTCGCCGGGAAAGACATGGCTTTCCCCGTGGACCGGCCGGCCGCGCTGCGCCAGGCCGAACCAGACCAGGCCAACCGGCTTTTCCGCGCTTCCCCCGCCAGGGCCGGCAACACCGGTCACCGCGACGGTGATATCCGCGCGCGACCGGGTCAGCGCCCCCTCGGCCATCTGGCGCGCAACGGGGCCGCTGACGGCGCCAACGGCGTTGATCAGGCCCATCGGCACACCCAGAAGCTCGTTCTTCGCCTCGTTCGAGTAGGTGACGAAGCCGCGGTCGACAACGTCCGACGAACCGGCGATGGCGGTGAGAGCCGCCGCGATCAGGCCGCCGGTACAGCTTTCCGCCGTAGCCAGGTGAATCCCGGCGGCGCGGCATTCGGCCAGCAAAGCTTCGGCATCGGTCAACAGCGCCGCGTCGATCATAGAACAGGTTCTTTCAGGGAGAATGGGCTTCGATCTGGCCGGAATTTATCGCTTCGACGAACAGCCGCCAATCGCGGTCGGTCTGATCGGCGTATTCCATCGCGAACTGCGCGATCGCCGCATCGAACGCGTGGCCGCTGCCCATGTATCCCAGGATCATCGCCGCATCGCCAGAGCGGGCATGCGCGCGCGCCAGCACCTGGCCGCACAGCACCGCATAATAGGGTAAGGCTCCATCCGCCAGCGTGCTGCCGACCATCGCCACGCGCGGATCCTTCAGTTGGCGCACATAGCAATGCCGGTCATCGCCGTGATCGTCGGTCCAGCCGAGAAAGATGTCCGGCGTCGCCTGGATCATCCGCTGGCCGATCACGACGCGCTGGCCCTGATTGGCGTATGCACCGGGCCCCACGTAATGCGCCAACACCGAATGGGACGCCTCTTTTAGTTGCAAAAGCAATGGATCTCCGTCGCCTGAGACGAACAGGCCGATGGCGCAGAAGGTCCCGACGCTGCCGACGCCGACGACCTTGAACGCCACATCGGTCAGCCGGTAGCGATCGAGCAGCACCCGGCGCTCTTCCGGCAGGCTCGCGCGATAGGAATGGAATGCGGTCCGTGCCGCTACCTCGTGCGTGCTGTCCCGCTTGCCGGTCAGCAGATGGATCAGCGGCGGCTTTTCCTTGATCCGCCACTCGCCCTTACGCCGCTCCAGCAGTTTGACATAGCCGGCTCGCGATGCCTCGTTTGCCATCTGCAGCCGCTTCAGTTCGCGGTCGCGCAGTTTGGCATCCTCGATACCCTCCAGCGCATCCACCGCATCGACGCGTGATCGCCACGCGCCGAGCGGGTCCATGCGCGTCAGGGCGGCCATGTAGGCCCGGTAGCCGTGCACGGCCGCGCGCGCGAGGCTGCGGCAGGCCTTGTCGGTCAGGCCGCGGCTACGGCCATCCACCGCCACGCTGGCGGCCAGCCGCTTGATGTCCCATTCGAACGGGGCGGGCAGCGTCTCGTCGAAATCGTTGATGTCAAAGACCGGTGTGCCCTCGGGCGAGGCGAAGGTGCCGAAATTCGCCAGATGGCAGTCGCCGCAGGCCTGAACGGTCAGACCGCTGAACGGGCCCGGCGCCAGATCGGCCGCCATGATCGCCGCCGCGCCGCGCAGGAACGCGAAAGCGGATTGGCGCATACGATCGTAACGGATCGGCAGCAGATCGGCGATGCGGTCGCGCCCAGTCTCGATCAGGATCTGCACGGGGTCGGCACGGTTGGCGGGCGATGTCCAGTTGCCGTGCAGGCTGCGCGGGATTTGCTTGCGCAGTTCGCGTCCCGCTTGCTGACGCTCCGCGACCGGACGCACGGAGTGCGATCCCATCTGCGCACCCGGCTTCCGGACCGGCGTGTTCGCATGGAGCATGAAAGCGTCCCTGAATTTCCCTGATTTAATCTTACCCCGTCGGGGCAGGCAAGGGTGAAGCCGTCTCGGAACCGATTAAATCGCCCCCAGCCATAACAACAACCACAATATCGCCGCCGCCATCGCGCCGGCGATGACGTCGTCGCCCATCACGCCGATCGCATCGTGCCGCCGGTCGGCCCATCCGACGGGCCCTGGCTTGGTAATATCGAACAGCCGGAACAGCGCAAAAGCCAGGGCCAGGCCGATTGCGAGGCCGGAAGGCGTAAAATCGAACCAGGCCAGAGGCAGCATCGAGATCCATTGTCCGGCGAATTCATCGATCACGATCCAGCCCGGATCGGCCGCTCCCGCGCCGGCGGCCTGGATGGACCACACGCCCAGGATGCAGAAAATTACAATTGCAACCGGTAGTGCAGCCGGTGACAACTTCAACAGCAGCGCGCCCAGGATCAGAGCGGCGAGGGAGCCGGCCGTACCAGGCGCCACCGGGCAGAAACCACTGCCCAGCCCGCTGGCGATCAGGCGAGACGCCTTCATGGGGCACAATCGAGAAATGCACGCAGCCCGGCGGCGAGTTCGGGTTCCGCCAGCGTCGGCGCATGGCCGAAATCCGGCAGGCTCAGGATTGTCATGTCCGGACGGAGCCGCCGCATCCGCTCCACGGTCGCGACACTCAGCACGGAACTGCGCCCGCCATGCACGAGTAACACGGGCGTTGTCTCCAGCGCACCGAACAGCGGCCATAGATCGGGCGTTGGGCCCCCCAGCAATTGTTCGATCCGCGTATCCCACAGCGGATGAAAGCGGCCGTCCGATCCGAGACCGTAGGTCAGCGCCGCGAAGCCGCGCCATCCGGTATCTTCGTCGCCGGCTGCATGGATGAACGACAGGTCCGGCAGGCGCTCACGCAGATAGCTCGCGCAGGCGCTAGGGTCCGCCAGCGCCGGATCGGTGGCGACGAAACCGCGGATGAACGCGGCTCCGGCCGTTTCGATCTCCGGTCCGATGTCGTTCAGCACCACGCCCGCCAGCAGTCTGGGCCGGGTGACGGCGATGCCCATGGCCAGCAGC
The DNA here is from genome assembly GCA_903847525.1 of uncultured Acetobacteraceae bacterium. GTDB lineage: Bacteria > Pseudomonadota > Alphaproteobacteria > Acetobacterales > Acetobacteraceae > PALSA-911. Next base: position 2,963 of record CAINEA010001061.1, read on the forward strand.
CCGCCGAAACTGGTACCGACGGCGATGACCCGGTGCAGATGCAGCGCGGTGCAGACATCCAGAACGTCCCGCAGGCAGGCTTCCGGACCATAGCGCTGCACGTCGCGAACCCGGCCGGATTGGCCGCGCCCGATATAATCGAGTGAAACCACCCGCCGACGGGCACCGAAATCCCCGGCAAAGCCTGCAAAATCGCCGCCGGTCCGCACCAGCCCGGGTAAGCATAGCAAGGCGGGCAGGGTATCCCCGTCGTTCCATTCCGTGACCGCGATCGGCGTGCCGTCCCAGGCGGAAACCGTCCGGTTTATTTGGTCCATTCGGCAACCAGCGTCGGCGTGGTCTCGCCGCGCTTGGCCCGGTAGACGACGACATTCTCCAGCACCCGCTGCACATAGTTGCGGGTTTCGTTGATCGGGATCAGCTCGATCCAATCGATCATGTCGATCCGGACAGTTCCCGCCGTCGCTCCCGGAGGTTGAACGCCTGCACCAGCTGCACGCGGATCGCCGTTTTCGGCCAGCCATCTGTCCACCCGGTTCGGCCCGGCGTTGTAGCCGGCCGCGGCGAAGGGCAGGGTGCCGCCGAAACGGTCCATCAGCCCGGCGAAATAGGCGGTTCCCAGCCGCATGTTATGGCCGGGGTCGCTGGTCAGCGCGGCCGGGGAGGTGCCTTCGCCAAGCTGGCGGGCAACGATCTGCGCCGTGGCCGGCATCAGCTGCATCAGCCCGCGTGCCCCGGCCGGACTGATCACGCCGACCTCGAAGCTGCTCTCCTGGCGCATCACCCCGAGTGCCACCGCCGGGTCCACCTGGGCCTGCGTCGCCGGCGGTTCCACCGGCATCGGCCAGCCGGCCTCCGGCAGGGCAACGCCATCGCGTCCCATGCGCCTGGCGATGTAGACCGCCATCTCCGGCATCCCAAGCCCGCTGGCATAGCGCGCCGCCAGCGCACGGTCGGAAGGATCGGGGGACAGCTCGTCCAGCTGCAGCAGGAACGCGTGGGCCCGGCGCGGCTCGCTCCAGCCGGCCAGCAAGGCCGCGGCGTGGGCCAATTCCCTCCCGGCCAGATTGCCGACCTGGACCTGGTTGAAGCCCGGATCCTTCATCGCGGTGATCCGCCGGGCCAGGGTTTCGCTGTTCTCACCCAGAGCAAGAGAGGCGAGTTGGCCATAGAAGGTCGTCGGGTAGGCCACCGCCTTCTGGTAGAACGGCTTCGGATCCTGCCCGGCAGCGGCCGCCGCTCGGCCGAGCCAGTACCAGGCGCGGCCCTGCGTGATGATGGAACGCGACGCATTGGCCAGGTTTTGGAAGTGATTCGCCGCTGCGTCGGGTTGCTTCAGCCGGCGCAACGCGATGAAGCCGGCCAGGAATTCGGCGTCCGCGACCTGCTCCGCACTGGCCTGGCCGTGCGCGCTGACCAGCGCATAGGCGCCCTTGTCATCGCCGCTGCGCATCAGCTCACGAGCGAGCGCATGCCGCTCGTTCCAGTATGCCGGCAGGCGCGAGGCCGGGGCGCTCGCCTGGGCGTTCGGCCCCTGCTGCAGCCAAAGCGCCAGCGCGTCCGCATTCTGGCCGGCGCGGCGCAGGGCGCGCGCCTGCTCCAGCATCGGCGATGCGCCGCTGTCGCCGATGGCGGAAGCGGCCTGGGCGGAGGCCTTCGCCGCGTCCTCATGGCGTCCGCCCGCTTCCAGCGCATCCGCGCAGCGCAGCAGGGCGGGCGGGCTGGTCAGCGGTGCGCTGAGCAGGTTCCTGTCGCATTCGGCGCGCACCAGCGCATCGTCGCGTTCATTGGCCAGCGCCTCCTGCCGGCGCTTATCCAGCACGGCCTGCGCCGGCCAGTCCGGATTGGCCGCCATGAAGCCGGCGATTTCGTCCACGCGGGCGGCGTTCGGGGCCAGCAGCCGATAATAGGTGACCAGCTTTGCGGCAACCGGATCGGGATTGGCCGCCGCGGTCGCCATCGCGTCCGCCCAGCGTTCGGCGCGTACGGCCGGTATGGGGTCTTGTGCCGCCGCCGGAAATGCCGTGAGCAGCAGGAGCAGGAAGGGGATGAATCGGGCCATGCCGTTTAATAGCGCGGATCGGGGTCGCGTGGCAGGATCTTGCGGTGCGTGGCGCGCACGCCTAGCTTCCGCCTTTGCAATCACAAAGCCGCGCCGTGCTGGTCCCCCGCCATACGGCAAAACACCGGCACCGCCAGGACGGAGACAGTCATGTTCAAGGGATCGCTCGTTGCTCTGATTACGCCCATGCGCCCGGATGGCTCCCTGGACGAGAAAGCCTATTCGGACTTTGTCGAGTGGCAGATTTCCGAGGGCACGCACGGCATCGTGCCGGTCGGGACCACAGGCGAGTCTCCCACATTGAGCCATGACGAACACAAGCGCGTCGTGGAAATCGCCGTGAAGGTATCGCATGGCCGCATCCCGGTGATCGCCGGCGCTGGCTCTAACAGCACGGCCGAAGCGATCGAACTGGCCCAGCATGCCAAGGAAGCCGGCGCGGACGCGATCCTGGTGGTGACGCCCTATTACAACAAGCCGACCCAGGAAGGCATGTTCCTGCACTTCTCCGCGATCGCCGATGCCGCGGACATCCCGATGATCATCTACAATATCCCCCCGCGCAGCGTGGTGGACATGAGCGTTGAGACGATGGCGCGGCTGGCCAAGCACAAGAACATCATCGGCGTGAAGGACGCGACGGCCAACCTGGTTCGCCCGCTGCACACGCGCCGCGCCTGCGGCGACGATTTCTGCCAGTTGTCCGGCGAGGATCACACCGCCCTGTCGTTCAACGCCGCCGGCGGCGTCGGCTGCATCAGCGTGACCGCCAATGTCGCGCCGCGCCTGTGCTCGGAAATGCAGACCGCCTGGATGCAGGGACGCTTCGCCGACGCGATGGCGATCCAGAACCGGCTGGTACCGCTGCACGATGCGTTGTTCGCCGAAACCAGCCCCGGTCCGGTGAAGTATGCCGCCAGCCTGCTGGGCAAGACCTCGGAAAAATGCCGCCTGCCGCTCGCCCCGCTGATGGAACCTCCGCGAGCGCGCGTGCGGGCCGCCATGACCGAGGTCGGGCTGCTGAACTGATGCTTGATGGCTGAGACAAAGACCAAGTCCAAATCCGGCCTGATCTCGCACGGCATCGCTTCGCAGAACCGCAAGGCCCGCTTCGACTACACGATCAAGGAGACGGTCGAAGCCGGGCTGGTGCTGAAGGGGCCGGAGGTCAAAAGCCTGCGGCATGGCCGCGCGACGCTGTCGGAGGCCTGGGCCGGCGAGCGGAACGGTGAGGTGTGGCTGTTCAACGCCTATATCCCGGAATACCAGGGCGGCGTGCTGTCGCGCTTCGAGCCGCGCGCGCCGCGCAAGCTGCTACTCAAGCACAAGCAGGTGGACCAGCTGCTCGGCCAGGTCGCCCGCGATGGGGTGACCCTGGTGCCCCTGCAGATCCACTTCAACGATCGCGGGGTCGCCAAGGTGCTGATCGGCGTCGGCGAGGGCCGCAAGAAGGCCGACAAGCGCCACGCCATCGCCGCCCGCGACTGGCAGCGCGACAAGGCACGGCTTCTGCGCAACAAATAGACCCCTGGCGAACCACCTCCGGCTGGGCCATCTACAGGGGGTGAGCGACGAGGGCGCGATGACAAGTTCCGACGACGATATCCAGATGACCGGCAAGCGCCGGGACAAGCTGATCGAAACCAAGCAGGAATGGGCGCGCGACGGACGCCTGCTGACCGGCCAGACCGCGGATCCGGCGCGTGATCGCCTGCCGCCCGGCCAGACGTTGGTGAAGGACTGGCCGGTGCTTGATCTGGGCCAGCAGCCGGACGTGCCGGAGATGAAATTCCGGCTCGATCTGGATGGCGCGGTGGAGAACAGGCTGTCGCTGAACCATGCCGAGTTCATGGCCCTGCCGATGGAGCAGAGCGTCTCGGACATGCACTGCGTTACGCAATGGTCGCGCTACGACAATCGCTGGAAGGGAGTCGCCGCCCGCACGCTGGTCGAGATGGTCAAGCCCGATCCGTTGGCAAAGCACATCGTTTTTCATTCTTACGATGGCTACACGACCAATGTCCGGCTCGACCAATTCGACCAGCCCGATGTGTTCCTGGTGCATGAATGGGAAGGCAAGCCGATCACCCGCCAGCACGGCGGGCCGGTGCGGGTGCTGATCCCGCGGCTGTATCTGTGGAAATCGGCCAAGTGGATCCGCCGGATCGAGTTCGTGATCCGCGACCGGCCCGGCTTCTGGGAAGTGCGCGGCTATCACAACAACGCCGATCCCTGGACGGAGGAGCGGTATGGTTAGGCTGACGCGACGGATTTTCCTCAGCATGGTGGGAGCAGCTTCGATGGCAGCGGACGCATCGGCGGCGCATAAAC
>CAINEA010001062.1 GCA_903847525.1 uncultured Acetobacteraceae bacterium
AGGTTTTTCCTACCGCGCCGACCTTCTCGCCGATGGAGCGCAGATTGCCCCAGTAGCTGCCGATGCCGCCGCCCTTGGAGGCGAGCCAGACATTCTCGTTCCACAGGCCGACGATGCCGTCGAGGCTGTCGGTCGCCTCGTTCAAAAAGCAGGAGATCGGCAGGCCGCGCGCGGTGCCCCCATTGGAGAGCACGGGGGTCGCGGGCATGAACCACAGCCGGCTCATATAGTCGTAGATGCGCTGGGCGTGGCCGGCATCGTCGCCGTAATAGCTGGCGACGCGGGCGAACAGATCCTGGTAGCCCTCGCCGGGCATCAAATAGCGGTCGTCGAGGGTGGAGCGGCCGAAATCGGTCAGCAGGGCATCGCGAGAGCGGTCGATCCGGACCTGATGCCGGCCCTGCATCTGCACCGCATCGAGCATGTCGGTTTGGCCTGAATAGGTCGACTGCGATCCCTGCATTATCCGGCACCTGTTTTCATATGGTCTGGTTGGTAGTCGCGAATGGCACGCGCTGCGGGCGGTATCGAAGCCCGCTTCTTCGTGGTCCGTCAATCAAGATATAGGGCGGATGGCGGGTCGTATACACTAGATAAGCGCATGTGGCGAAGACGCCACAGTGTGGCCAATTGGACGCCGGGTGGATGGCGGCCCGACTCGCGGCGAAACGAAGGTCAAGCATAACCTGCGGGTGCTTGTGTCCCAAGAACGGAACGCAGGTTCGCGGATGTTCTCCCCATGTTCCACAGGCTGTGGAGAAATGGGGGACGAATCGGCCGACTCAAGAGCGGCCCCAGGGGGCGGATCAGACGAACAGGGACAGCGCGGCGATCACGGCCCAGGACAGGACCAGGCAGGCAAAGGTGAAGCGGGCGTTCCAGATGGCGCTGACCGTGAAGGGGCTGACCTCCAGCCAGCGGGCGGTGGTGATGGCGCTGGCGGACATGGCGGTGACGGAGACGCCGACACCCCAGCCGAGCATGCAGGCGAAGCCGAGCACGGCCGGCGACAGGCCGAGCGCGGCGGGGTCCGGGATGGCGGCGCCGAGCAGCGCCACGGCGGCGACCGGGTTCAGCCCGATCTGGCCGGTCGCCATCAGCAGCACCGGCACCGCCAGCGGGATCAGCAGCGGCGGCAGATGCGCGAGGTACGGCGCGAGCCCGCCATCCGGCAGCGCGCCGCCGACCGCGACGCCGATGAAACCGGACCAGCCGAGCACGTTCGCCTCGCCCCGGAAGCTCGGGATGCGCACGCGGAATTTCGCCAACCGCAGCGCGATGGCGGACAGCGCCATACGGGGCCCGCGGGCACGGGCGACGGGCGCGTACTGCACCGCCAGCCAGCACAGCGCCACCACCGGCACCACGAAGGTGACGCCGGTGACCAGGGTGATGCCGAGCAGGGCCGAACCGCCCTCGGCAAGGACCATGACCAGCCCGACCAGGGCGATGACGCCGAGATGGACGGACCAGTTGTCCTTGGTCTCGGGCCGGCCGGCCGGGTTGGCGGCGCGCGGATTGCCCAGCCGGTCGTCGAGCCAGCCGAGCGCGCACATGCCGACCGACACGGCGAAGGCGATCGGCAGCAGCCGGGCCATCGGGGCACCTGGCACGGCGGTGGAGACCACGGCGGTCATGATGTTCAGCGGGCTCCAGCAGTTCATCACCGCAAAGCCGCGATAGATCGCCATCAGCATACGCCGGGCGCGAAGGCTGCGAACGGCTTCCGTTCCCGCCGCCGCCAGCGTGTTCGCCCGCATGACCATCGCGCCGAGCAGCTCGATCGCGCCATAGGACAGGATAATGCCGAACACATGCCCGCCGGCGGTCAGCGCGGCGTAGCGCCGCCCGGGCGGCTGGGCCACCAGATGCTGGCCGCAACGGCGGACCAGCGGCGAGCTTTCGGCCGCGTCGCGCAAAGTGGTCAACGCCAGGAAGAACGCGGCATAGGCCGCCCCGCGCCGCCAGGCATTGAGGAACAGCGCCAGCGGATCGTGCCCATGCCCGGCGACAGCGGCGAGGCCGACGGCCCCAAGCACGGCCATCGCGAGAAAGAACACCTGCGCGTAGCGGCGCTGGCGGCGGAATTCCAGCAACAGGAACGCCAGCAGCGCGACGCCGGCGGCGTGCCCGGCCACCGGCAGCCCGGCGAACTGGTCGAGCAGCGTCGCGGCCCAGAGGAAGAGATAGAGCCAGCTGCTCAACAGGGTGCACCGGATTTGGCGGGAAAGCGGCATTGTGCCCTGCCCTGCCCGCTCTGGACAGGGTTCGGATGCCCGCGTAACGCTCGGCGCCCTGCGGTTCAGCCGCGCCATACATCCAACGAGGTCGGAAACCATGCTATTCGAAATGGACAAGCTAAGTGAGACGGACACCTACAAGCTGCTGGTCTCCACGGTGGTGCCGCGCCCGATCGCCTGGGTGGTGACGCAGGACCCGGACGGCGCGATCAACGCGGCGCCGTACTCGTTCTTCAACGCGGTTTCCGGCAATCCGCCGATCGTGACCTTCGGCATCGGCGGGCGCGGCGCGGGCGACGCCAAGGACACCGGCAACAACATCCGCCGCACCGGGCAGTTCGTGGTCAATCTGGTGAACAACGCCACGGCCGAGGCGATGAACATCACCGCGATCGATTTTCCGCATAGCGTGGACGAGTTGAAGGAAGCCGGGTTGAGCTTCGTCCCCTCCAGCAAGGTGAAGCCGCCGCGGATCGCGGAAAGCCCGGTGGCGTTCGAGTGCGAGCGGCTGGTGACGATCGACGTGGCGAACGACCGCACGATCGTGCTGGGCCGCGTGGTGGCGATCCATATCGCCGACGATTGCGTGCTGGATGCGGAGAAATGCTACGTGGACACCCCCAAGCTGGACCTGATCGGGCGCATGCACGGGCGCGGCTGGTACACCAAGACGACCGACCGCTTCGAAATGCCGCGCATCGAGCTGGACGGCTGGAACAAGCGTTCCTGATCGCATGGGTTGTTTGCTGGGCGCGCGGGGCGGTTTGGCCGCTCCGCGCCGGTATCGCTGGATAAAATGAGGTGGTGGCCCTCCCCGGACTCGAACCGGGACGCCCGTTAGGACTCGCGATTTTGAGTCGCGTTCGTCTACCAATTCCGACAGAGGGCCACGGCTTGGTCGGTGAGGGCGCGTGGTAGCATGTGACACGGCGGTGTCAAATAGGGCGGCGGCAGACTTGCGCCCGCGCCACGTTTCTTGGCAGGGTTCCGGCCGACCCAGGAGGTAGCATGGCCCATATCGTGACATCGGAAGCCGAGTTGGAGGCGCTGTACGGCCTGCCCGCGGGGGCGGCGGTGATCAAGGAGATCGGGCATATCTCCGATCACTACCGGGCCTTCGTCGAGGCCTCGCCGTTCGTGGTGGTGGCGACATCCGGACCGGATGGGCTGGATTGCACGCCGCGCGGCGATCCGGCCGGGTTCGTGCGGGTGGTGGACCGGCAGACGGTGATGATGCCGGACCGGCGGGGCAACAACCGGCTGGACACGCTGCGCAATCTGGTGCGCGACCCGCGCATCGCGCTGCTGTTCCTGATCCCCGGCGAGGGCCGCACGCTGCGGATCAACGGCCGGGCGGTGATCGACACCGATCCGGAACTTTGCGCGTCGTTCACGATGGAAGGCAAGGTGCCGCGGAGCGTGATCGTGGTGACGGCCGAGCGGGTCTATACACAGTGCCCGAAGGCGCTGATCCGCTCGAAGCTGTGGAACCCGGCGGCGCATGCCGATCCGGGCCTGCCCAGCACCGGGGCGATGATGCAGGCGCTGGCCGCGGATTTCGACGCGGAAGCGTATGAGCGCGAGTATCCGCAGCGGCTGAAGGAAACGATTTATTAGGCGCCGCAGGAACCCTACTGTCCAAAAAGGGATAGCGGCCTGCCGGCTTAGGCATCCGGGCTGCGGTTGATTCGGCTGCATGCCGAGCCCCGGAATGATTTGGTCCTGGCCTGGACTCGGGCCGGGTTGCACAACCTGGGCGAGCAGGTGAAGGAGAGCGCCATGGCGGGTGACAAAAAGCCAAAGAAGCAGGCGATCGCGCCGCAAGGCGGAGAAATCGGGCTTTATGCGGCCGAGGTGGAAAGCGCGGAGGCACGCTGGCATATCGTCACCGGCCAGGGCGCGCCGCCGCGCAAGCGCCAGCGCAACTACCGCTATGTCGATGAGCTGGTCCGCCTGCAGTTCGAACTGATCAAGCTGCAGGAATGGGTGCGCAAGGAGGGCTTGCGCGTTGTCGTGATCTTCGAGGGGCGCGACGCCGCCGGCAAGGGCGGGGTGATCAAGCGGATCACCGAAAGCCTCAACCCCCGCATCTGCCGCATCGTCGCGCTGGGCACCCCGAACGAACGGGAAAAGGGCCAGTGGTATTTCCAGCGCTACGTGGCGCAGCTTCCGGCACGCGGGGAAATCGTGCTGTTCGACCGCAGCTGGTACAACCGCGCCGGCGTCGAGCATGTCATGGGGTTCTGTACCGACGATGAGTACAAGGAATTCCTGCGCGCCTGCCCGCTGTTCGAGGACATGCTGGTGCGCTCGGGGATCAAGCTGGTCAAATACTGGTTCTCGGTGAACGACGAGGAACAGGAGCGCCGGTTCATCGAACGCATGCACAATCCGATCAAACGCTGGAAACTATCGGCGATGGACGTGGAATCGCGAGAACGCTGGGTGGAGTATTCCAAGGCCAAGGACCGGATGCTGGAGCACACGGACCGCAAGCACACGCCCTGGTACATCGTGGATGCCGACGACAAGAAATCGGCGCGACTGAACTGCATCGCGCATTTGCTGGGACAGATCGACTACGAGGATCTGCGTCCGTTGGACATCGACCTGCCGCCGCGCCAGCCCGATAGCGGCTACAAGCGCCCGAAGAAATCGAGCCAGAACTGGGTACCGAAGATCTACGACTGAGGGGAGGCCAGTAGGGACCGAAGAAGGCCAGAGAGTTCTGCCCCCTGGCCTTCCTTCGCTCTACAGGCCGCTGACCAGATGCCCGCCGTCGATGGCGAGGATGCTGCCGGTCATGTAGGTGCTGGCGTCCGATGCCAGCAGCAGTAGCGCGCCGTCCAGTTCGCGCGCCTCGCCGAGGCGGCGTTGGGGAATGCGGCGGATCAGGGCCTTGCCCGCGTCGGAGGCGAAGAAATCCTGGTTGAGGTCGGTCTCGATATAGCCGGGGGCGATGGCGTTCACGCGGATCTTGTGGCGTGCCCATTCCAGGGCCAGCGCCTTGGTCATCTGCACCAGCCCGGCCTTGGACACGGCGTAGGGCATCACCCCGCCGGCGACGCGCAGGCCGAGGATGGAGGCGATGTTGACGATGCTGCCGCCCGAGCCGTGCTGGATCATGCGCCTGGCGGTGTGCTGGGCGACCTGCCAGCTTCCGGTGAGGTTGGTATCGATGACGCTGGACCAGTCCGCCTCGGTCAGGTCCACCGCGGCGCGGGTGTTTGTGACGCCGGCATTGTTGATGAGGATGTGGACCGGGCCAAAATCGGTCTCGGCCTGGACCAGTGCCTGCTCGACGCTGGCGGGGTCAGTGACGTCCATCCGCAGGGCCTGCGCCTGGGCGCCGGTGGCGCGAATGGTCTCGACGGTCTGGACCAGCGCGTCCTGGCGGCGGGCGGCGACGGAAACCTTGGCGCCGGCGGCGGCGAGGATGCCGGCAAAATGCCGACCGAGGCCGCTGGACGCGCCAGTGACCAAGGCGTGCTTGCCGGTCAGGTCGAATATATTTGTCATGAACGTCCCCTACGCTGGCCGCGCTTGCGTTGGCCAACGATGCTACTGTGTTGCCGCCTGAAGGAGCCGAAGATGCCGAATTCCGCGCGCCATGCCAAATCGATCGCCACCGTCTCGTTGAGCGGCACCCTGCCGGAGAAACTGGAGGCAGCGGCGGCAGTCGGGTTCGATGCTGTGGAGATATTCGAGAACGATCTGCTCACCTTCGACGGCTCGCCGGAGGAGGTGCGGCGGATCGCGGAGAATCTCGGGCTGGCGATCGCGGTGTTTCAACCGTTCCGCGATTTCGAGGCGATGCCGGAGCCGCAGCGCACGCGCAACCTCGATCGCGCCGAGCGCAAATTCGACGTGATGCAAGCGTTGGGCACCGGTCTGTTGCTCGTATGCAGCAACACACAGGCGGCCGCGATCGACGAGGATGCGCGCGCGGCGGCCGACCTGGCGGCAATGGCGGAACGGGCGCAGCTGCGGGGGCTGAGAGTGGGGTACGAGGCGCTGTCCTGGGGTCGGCATGTCCATCGCTGGGGGCACGCCTGGCGGATCGTTCAGTTGGCAGCGCACCCGGCGCTGGGGCTGATCGTCGATAGTTTTCATACGTTGGCGTTGGAGGATGATCACGCCGGGATCGCGCTGGTTCCGGCGGAGAAGCTGTTTTTCGTGCAACTGGCCGACGCGCCAAGACTGGAGATGGATGTGCTGTCCTGGAGCCGGCATTTCCGGAATTTCCCGAGCCAGGGCGGGTTGGATGTGAAGGGGTTCCTGCGCTCGGCGCTGGCGGGCGGGTACACCGGGCCGCTGAGCCTGGAGATCTTCAACGACGAGTTCCGCTCCGCCCCGGCACGGTTGACGGCGCGCGATGGGCTGCGGTCCCTGATCCTGGTCGAGGCGGAAGCGGCCGGACCAGAATTGCCGGCACCGCCGGTCTATGACGGGTTTGAATTCCTTGAATTCGCCGTGGACGAGGCAAGTGGGGTGGAGCTGGCCATTTTCCTGGTGGGAATGGGGTTTCATCTGGCGGGAACCCATCGCTCCAAGGCGGTGACGCTGTATCGGCAGGGACGTGTCAACCTGGTGCTGAACGCCGAGCCGGACAGCGCCGCGGCCGAACATTTCCATACGCATGGGCCGTCGGTCTGTGCGATGGCAATTCGGGTGGACGCGGCTGACCGGGCGGTGTCGCGGGCGCGGGCGCTGCTATGCCCGATCTGGCAGGAGACGACCGGCGAGGGCGAGCGGCGCATCCCGGCGGTACGGGCGCCGGACGGCACGCTGGTCTATCTGGTGCAGCCGGGCAGCCACAGCATCTGGGAGGATGATTTCGAGCTGGTGGCGGCACCGGACGACGATAGCGGGCTGAGCGTGATCGACCATGTGGCGCAGGCGCTACCTTCGGGGCGGATGGATAGTTTCGTGCTGTTCTATCGTGCGGTGTTCGGGCTGAAGCCTGAGCAGCTCTGGGAATTGCCGGATCCGTACGGGCTGATCCGCAGCCGGGCGATGACCAGCGCGGACGGCACGTTGCGACTGCCGCTGAACATCTCCGAAAGCCGGGAAACCGCAACCGGACGCTTTGTTTCGGCATTTTCCGGCGCCGGGGTGCATCACGCGGCCTTTGCCACCGACAATATCGTCCGCACGATGCAACGGCTGCGGGCGGCTGGGGCACGGACCTTGCCGATCCCGGAGAACTACTACGACGATCTGCAGGCCAAATGGGATTTGGACGATGCCATGCTGAACGAATTACGGCAGCTGAATTTGCTGTATGACCGCGATGAGAACGGCGATTTCCTGCATGCCTATACCGGCACGTTCGAGGACCGGTTCTTCTTCGAGATCGTGCAGCGGCGCGGCTACAAGGATTTCGGCGCGGTGAATGCCGGGGTGCGAATGGCGGCACAGGCCGGGCGGCGCGGCATTTCCACATTGATGCTGTAGGGGGTTGCCGTGAAAGCGGGCGGAATTTCATTGCATGCCGTGGATGTCGCGCGCGGGGTGACGGCAGCGGGAATGCGGGTGGAGATTTTCGCGCTGACACCCAATCGGCGATTGATTGCGGCGGGGCGGATCGGTGCGGATGGCACGCTGGACCATCCGGTGGTGCGTGGCGAGGGCGTGCTGGCCGGGGCGTATGAGGCGGTGTTTCATCTCGGAGCCTATTTGGCCGAGACCGGCTGGACTGGGCGAAGGTTCCTCGACCGGGTGCCGTTTGAGTTCGTGATCGATCGGGTGGAGGAGCATTACCACCTGCCGATCAAGTTCACCGCGTTCGGGTTCGCGCTGTTTCGCGGGGCCTAGGCGAGGCGGCGGGAGAAGCCGGTCAGGCGTTCCATCAGCAGCATCAACGCGATCGTGAAGGCGATCAGCACGCCGGATACGGCGGCGATGGTGACGTCCAGATTGCCTTCGAGGTTCTGCCACATGCGGATGGGCAGCATGTCGGTGGCGGCGTCGCGCAGGAACAGCGAGACGGGGACGTTGTCGAAGGATGACATGAAGCAAATGAAACCACCGGAGAGGATGCCGGGGCGGATCAGCGGCAAGGTGATCTTGCGGAAGGTGTAGAAGCGCGAGGCGCCGAGGCTGGCGGAGCTTTCCAGCAGTGCGGTGTTGAGCTGGGTGAGTGCGGCGACAGTGTTGCGGATCACATAGGGTACGATCACCACAGTATGGCCAATGATCAAGGTGGTAAGCGAAACCGGCACGCCAAGCACCGAGAAGAACATCAGCGACGCCAAGCCGAACGCCAAGGCGGGCAACACCAAAGGGGACATGAAGAGCTGGTCGGCGATCTTGCCCGCCAGCGAGCGGGACCGGGCAATGGCGAGCGCGGCGCCGACGCCGAGCACGACCGACAGGATCGTGGCCGCCAGCGCGACCTTGACGGAGTTCCAGGCAGCGAATTGCAGTTGCCAGTCCTGCGACAGCGCCACATACCAGCGGAACGAAAAGCCCGGCGGCGGGAAGCGCAGCGAATAGGCGCTGGTGAAGGAAACGATGACCACGATCAGCGACGGCGCGATCAGCAGGACGATCGCGATGGCGGACAGCACGGCCATGACGGACTTGAAGCTGAACGTATCGAAATCGACGTGCCGGAGTGCCATGTCCCCTGCCCCGCTGCGCTAGGCTTCGGCCATGCCGCGCGAGAGGCGGCCGAGCTGGTTGAAGATCCAGACGACGACGAGCACCGCGGCGAGGAAGATGATCGAGATGGCGGAGGCGAACGGCCAGTTCTGCAAGGAGGAAGCCTGCTGATAGATATACATCGGCATGAACAGCTTCTGCCCGCCACCGATCAGGCTTTGCGAAATGAAGGCGGTGATGGCGGCGGCGTAGGTCAGCATGCAGCCGGCGAGAATGCCGGGCAGCGACAGCGGGAGCAGCACCTTACGGAACACCCGCCAGTGGCCGCCACCAAGCGCGAAGGAGGCATCCAGCAGATTGGGTTCGATGCGGGTGATGGCGGTGATCAGCGGCAGCACCATCAGCGGCATCTGCACCTGGGCGATTGCCACCGCCATGCCGCCTTCGGTGTACAGTAGTTTCAACGGTGTCTGGATGAACCCGAGCGCGAGCAGCGTCTCGTTGACGATGCCCTGACGGCCCAGGATGACGATCCAGGCGAAGGTGCGCACGACCACGCTCGTCAGCAGCGGCAGCAAGACGATCAGCATGATCGCGGTGCGCGCCCAGGGCGGCGAACGCGTGTAGAGCCAGGCGAGCGGATAGCCGAGCAGCAGGCAGATGGCGGTGACCTCGACGCCGAGCCAGAGCGTGGCAGCCAGCACCGACAGGCTGAAACGATCGCCGAGGAAGGCGGCGTACTGGTTCAGGCCGGCATGGGTCATCGCCGGATCGGCCTGGAAGCTCATCCACAGCAGGATCAGCAGCGGGGCGGCGAAGAAGACGAGGAAGAAGGCGAACAAAGGCGCCGACAGCCGCAGCGGGTAGATGGTTACGTCTCGTCCGGCTGCGGTGTCGGCCATGATCGTACGCCTTAGGCGGCGCTCAACAATTAACGCTTCGATCTGATGGTCTTGGGCTGATCGTGTAGTTCCAGTCGGGATGCCACGGATCGGTGGTGATGTTGAGGGCCGCCATCTCCTCGTCGGCCACGCGGATCGCCTTGGGATA